>JADLBG010000644.1 GCA_020847895.1 Bryobacterales bacterium | reverse complement strand
GCCCGAAGCGAAGAAACCCGCGCCCACCACCCACACCGCGCCGGCTCCAGCGGAACCGAGGCGCACGATGCTCGCCCAGAATATCTCCCCTATCGACGATGCGCTGGTAGGCCGCCTGCGCAGCCAAATGCTCTCGCGCGACCTCATCTTCGAGAAGGTGGACGACACCGAAAGCGCCACTGCGCAAAAGAAGGAAGCCGCGCTTTACGTAGTGGAGAAAAGCGGCAGCCCCGATGCGCGCCTGGTGGTCGACATAAAACTGAGGCACGAGTAAGGGAGCACCAGCCATGCACCGCAAACATTCTTTGCTGAGCGTGATGGCGCTCTGGGCGGCGCTGCCTGCCCTTTCTCAAACCCAATCCGTGTCGCAGGGACCACACCGGATGGAGATTACCATGGAGCGGAGAATCGGCAGCGTTTGGCGCGCCGTCGACCCGGGCTTCATCTTCGCCAAAGGCGACCATGTGCGCTTCCGCTACAAAACGAACTTCTCGGGTTACCTCTACGTCATGAATCAGGGCACCGGCGGCTCCTATACGAAGCTCTTCCCCCGCGAAGACACCGGCATGGCGAACAAGATCGAGGCCGGCAAGGAGTACATGGTCCCGGCCACGGATGGAATGTTCCGCATCGAGGGCCCCCCGGGATACGACATCATCTACTGGGTGGTGACGCCTATCGACATCGGCATGCAGTCCGCCTACAAACCGCTTCCGCCGCCCCCCACGGATTTGCCGAAGATGCGCGCCAGTCTCACCCCCCGCTGTGATGACACCATCCTCCGCGCACGGGGCGAGTGTGTCGATACGGATGCCGGCCCCCAGGCCGTGGAAGACAAATCCAAACTGCCGGAAAACATACAGCCATCGGCCGGCGGCGATTCGCAGGATCTGGTGTTCATGAAGAAGCAACACCGCAGCGTGGTCTCCTCGCCCGCGCCTTTGGCGGGACCCGTGGTGTTCGAATTCCGCCTTGCGCATAAGTGAGAGAATCCATGACGCGAACCATCTTCACTCTGTTCGTTGCGGCCGCGGTGATCTGGGGCGCGCAGGCTCCGGGGCAGAAACAACCGCCCGGCCAGAAGCGTGACCTCAAATACGAAGTAGACGAAACCATTGACCAGCCTGCCTCCGGCAAAGTGACCGTGCCGCGCAGTTATGCCCTCGTCATCGGCGTATCGGACTATAAGAATCTCGGCTCGAAGCTGCAACTGAAGTTCACTGAGCGCGACGCCGAAGCCATCTACTCGGTTCTCATCAGCCGCGAAGGCGGCAACTTCCGCGCCGAGAACGTCCACAAACTCATCGGCCAACAAGCTACCCTCGCCAACATCCGCTACCAGTTGGAAACCTGGCTGCCCTCGGTCACCAGAGATGATGACCGCGTCCTCGTCTACTTCGCCGGGCACGGCTTCGTTTATGGCGGCAAGGTCTACCTCGCGCCGGCCGATTTCGACCCCAAGAACCCCTCGGGCACCGGCTATTCCACCGACGCCCTCGGAAACGCATTCGGCGGCAAGATCAAGGGCAAGTGGAAGGTGCTGCTCACCGACGCCTGCCATTCCGGGGCGGTCACCTCCGACACCGATGTCAACACCATCAACAGCCGCTTGAAGGATATGAGTAAGTCGCTGTTCTCCCTCACCGCCAGCCGCGACCGCGAACAGTCGTTCGAATCGCCGGAATGGGGCGGAGGCCACGGAATCTTCACTTACTATGTTGTCAAAGGACTCGAGGGCGAGGCTGACGAAAACAAAGACGGCATCGTCACTGCCGACGAATTGGCCAATTACGTCCAGCGCAACGTCCGCGAGGCTTCCGGCACGCGTCAGAATCCCACCGTCGGCGGCAGCTTCGACAACAACATGCTGCTCGCCTACATTCCCGCCGGCGCGAAGACCGGCGAACCGCCCAAGCCCAAAGACGGCACGTTCATCTTCGAAAGCAACCGCGACAAGGTCCAGGTGTACGTGGACGGGAAACTGGTAGGCGAGGTGAACAAAGGCGCGCCGCTGCGGCTGCCAGGCATCATGCCCGGCACGCACACCGTCAAGGCAGTCCACTCCGGTTACGAACCCGACGGCCCCCGTGAGGAGCTGGTCTACCCGGGCCAGGACACCACAATCACTTTCAAACTCACCATCCCCCGCCGCCGCACCAAAGCCGTGCTGGACAAGTTCGATTCAGCGGTTGAACGCTACCTCAAGGCACGCGGCCCGGAACAGTACCGCCGGGCCGTTGCCGACTTCAAAGAGATCCTCATGATGGATCCTACTTACGGTGAGGCCGCCCTCTACCTGGCTCGCGCTTATCGCGACTTACAGGATTATCCCGACGCCGAGGCCGCTTTCAAGAAAGCGATCGAGATCGATCCGGATTCCGTCGAGGCGCGCTCCACTTATGGCGGCATGTTATTCGATACCGGCAACACCGACGAAGCCATCCGCCAGTTGAACCAGGTGCTCCAGTACGACAAGAACCATGGCATGTCCTGGTACATCCTCGCCCAGGCCTACATCACCAAAGAGATGTACAAGGAAGGAATCGACGCTGCGCGGCACGCCGTACGTCTTACACCCGGCAACGCCGAAGCCTATTACTGGCTTGGCGAAGGCTACCGCCACGACAGCCGCTGGTCTGACGCCGTGCAGGCCTATCAAAAGTACTTGCAGCTAAGCCACTTCGATAGCAGTTCCCTCGAAAAGGTCGGCTACTACGCCATCGGCTTCGGCCTGTTCAAGAAGAAACGCGCCGGCACCACGGACGTATGGCGCGAGATGCGTAGCCTCGCCTATTTCGATCTCTGCGACTGCGAGCGCCGCCTCTTCCACTTCGACAACGCCATCGCCTATTGCCAGAAATCGCTTTCTTTCGATAAGGACGACCCGCTTACCCACTACGCTCTCGCCCTCGCCTACATGCGCCAGGCGGACGCCTCCGGAGACGTTGGAATGCTCCCCGCCGCGCGCAAGCACTTCGCGGAATCCATCCGCCTCAACCCCGATCTGAGTGAGTCCGAGATGGCGAAGAAGAACATCCAAACCATCGACCAGTTCCTCGCCCGCGCCCGCTAAACTACCCCACCCGAGCGAGGCCCCTCATAACAGCCTCCAGTTCACCTCAATCACCGCCGCTACCGGCGCCGCCGTGCCGTCCTTCGTTCCCGGCCGGAACACCCACTGGCTCACCGCATCGAGCGCCTTCTCATCGAGTCCCAGCCCCAACCCCCGCACCACCACTCCATCGCGAGCCTTCCCATCCGTCCCGATCACCACACTCAACACCGTCGTACCCTCAAGCATCGCTGCCCGCGCATCGGGACTGTACTCCGGTTCCACCTTCTTCAACAATGACGGAGGCTTCACCGCGCCGCCGGCGCGATACACGCCGCTCGGCCGCTCCGGAGCCGCCCTCACATTCGCTTTCTGCAAACCTGCAATGCGAGTCTCGAGCGACGCCGCCTCCTCCGGACGGCCTTGCTCGCGGAGGAACCGTAAATAGACATGCCCGATCAGGGACTCCTCCTGCGACCCCGGAGCCACCAGCGACAGCGCCCGCTCAAACAGCGCGCCTGCTTCTTCGGGCTTCTTCTCCCGCTGCCGCGCCACACCCATCCACATCACCGGCAGCCCGGCATGCGCCGGGTCCAACCGCTCCGCTCTCTCGAATTGATCGAAAGCTCCCCCCAGGTCTTTCTTTCCGATTGCCGAGATTCCCAATTGCACCAGTGCGCCCGCGGCCTGCGGCCGTTCTCCCAGCACGGAAACAGCCCTGCCGTATGCCGCATCCGCCTCTTCGAAATGCCCCGCCCTGTGTTCCAGCGCGCCCAGTTTCAGCAGCACCAATCCGTATTCGGCGCTCGTTTCTCCAGACCGCGACGCCGTCGTTCGCAATTCGGAGTGGAGAAGCTTCTTCGCCTCTTCGTACGGAGGCATCTTTTCCGGCTGTGCCTGTAGCGCCGCAATCGGAGCAACCAGCGCCACCGCGAGCGCTCCCCCCATCCACGCCGAGGCGCGGCGCATCGGGCGGCGCGGCAGCGTCCCATCCAGAATCGCCCGTACCCTGCCCTCGAGTTGCGACGGCCGGGCCATCGCGATCGCCGCCCATCCCATTGCCGGCCGCGCCGTGCGCGCAATTTCGAGCAGGTGCCCGGCGTATTCCGATGCCTTCGTCCCGGCGCCCAGCACCAGGTCGTCAGCGGCCTTCTCCTGCTCCTTCACCGACTCGCGCCATGCTACCCACATGAGCGGATTCCACCAGTACATGGCCAGCGCCACCCGGGCCAGCAGCCGCGTGACTACGTCTCCGCGTTCAACGTGCGCCAGTTCATGGAGCAGCACCACGCGCCGCCGGTCTTCGCTCCATCGGACAGCCTCCGCCGGAAGGAATATCGCCGGACGCAGCACGCCGAACGCCATCGGCATACTGCCGCAACCCGCTTCGAGCACGTCCACTTCCGCAACCCGCTCCGAGCCGGTGAATGGACGCGACACCCGCCGCCTGCGCCACATCCTCAGCCAGGCCGTCGTCATTTGCAGCAGCGCCACCCCCGTCCCGCCTCCCCAGATGAGAGCCGCCCACGGGCGCCAATCTCCGCCGTCACGGGCCGCGGCAGTGGCCGCCGGAATGGTAACCGTGCTCGGGGCGCCTGCGGGCGCGCTCCGTGCTACAGCCCGAAACACCACACCGTCCCGCAGGTAATTTCCGGCCGGCGGGATTCGCAATGCCGGCAGTGACAATGTCAGCAAGGGCAACGCCAGCAACGCCGCAACGGCCGCGCTCCACACAAAGTGCCGTGCCGCCGCCGATTGGCGCCGCAACGCAAGCGCCGCCATCCACGCCGCCGCCAGAACCAACACGCTCTTGAGCGCCGCGCCCCCCAGGAGGGGATAGACTATGTTCGCCATTTGATTCACTTCCCTTCTTTCTTCGCTGCTTCAATCATGCGCGCCATGCGGTCCAACTCTTCACCGCTCAGCCGTGTCGACGATACGTCCAGTAGAGACGCGACAATCTGTTCCGGCGAGCCGCCGAAGAACGTTTCAAGCAGATGCTTCACGGCGGACCTCCTCGCCCTCTCCCTGGCGACCGCCGGGTAGTAGACATACTTCAGACCATCCGCCTTGTGCTTCACGTGCCCCTTTTCCTCGAGGACGCGCAGCAGGGTGCGGACCGAGGAATAGCTGGGCGCATCCGCCATCGCCTCGCGCACATCGCCGGCCGAGGCCTTCCCGCGCTGGTAGAGAATGTCGAGAATCTGGCGCTCGCGGCGGCTGAGGCCGCCAGGAGCGCTCACGGCCGCCGTCCTTGCGTATTTTTTAGCATATGCCAAAATATTCGCACCTTCCGCCCGCGACGTCAAGCGAAATCTTCCCTCCCGCGGCGCGGCCCTTTCTGCCGCCCCTCCTCTTTTGATAGCCTGACCTTTTCTATGGGACTTGACCTGCGAATGCCGATTGGCCTCCTCCTCACGATCATCGGTATCCTGCTTTCCGGCTACGGCCTCGCGAGCAACCCCGCCATCTATGCCCGCTCGCTCGGCATCAATGTCAACCTCTGGTGGGGCTGGGTGCTCGTCGTGGTAGGCGTCCTGCTCCTTGCCGCCGCCCACCGCGCCCGCGGGAGTGAGGAGTGACCCGTTCCTTCTCCGCTCCTGGCAGAGTGAACCTTATCGGCGAGCATACGGACTACAACGAAGGCTTTGTCTTCCCCGCCGCCATCGATTTTTCCACCACCGTCGAGATCACACCTCGGCCGGACCGCACGGTGGAACTGGCTTCGGAGCACTATCCGGACACGTTCTCCTTCCCCCTCGATGACCCCGATGCCAAGCCGCGCCACTCCTGGACTGACTACCCGCAAGGCGTCGCGCTCGTGCTGCATCACTCCGGCTATCCCCTCACCGGAGCCAGTCTCTTCATCCGCGGCAACGTCCCCGTTGGCGCGGGTCTAAGCTCCTCCGCCGCGCTCGAAGTCTCCTGCGGCCTTGCTCTCGCCGCCGTCTCCGGCCACACCCTCTCGAGGCTCGATCTCGCCAAAGCCTGCCTCCAGGCGGAGAATGAATTCGTCGGCATGCGCTGCGGCATCATGGATCAATTCGTCTCTGCCCACGGCTGCGAGGATTCCGCCATCCTCCTCGATTGCCGTTCCCTCGAATACCGCGTCGTCCGTCTGCCGGCTTCCGTGCGCCTGGTGATCTGCAACACGATGGTGAAACATCAGCTCGCCGGCAGCGCCTACAACGAACGCCGCCAGGATTGCGAAGCCGCCGCCCGACAGATGGGCCTTCCCTCGCTGCGGGACGTGACCGCACCCATGTTCACCGAATCGGCCGGCGCGCTCCCGGCGCGCATCCGCCTGCGCGCCCAACACGTCATCCAGGAGATCGAACGCACCGAGCGCGCCGCCGATGTCCTGATGATGGGCGACCTCACGCTCTTCGGCCGTTACATGTATGAGTCGCACGAAAGCCTGCGCGACGCTTACGAAGTTTCCTGCGCCGAACTCGACCTCATGGTGGAGCTGGCGCGCGCGCGGCCCGGAGTGTTCGGCGCGCGCATGACCGGAGCAGGCTTTGGAGGCTGCACCATCAACCTGGTGGATGCGCCCCACGTCAACCAATTCCGGCGGGAAGTGGCCGCCGCCTACCATGAGGCGACGGGCATCACTCCGGAAATCTACGTCTGCCGCGCCGTACAGGGCGCGCATGAGATCACCACATGAGCCGCCTCCTCTTCCTTCTTGCACCCATCCTCTCCGCCCAGACCGCGGATACCATTTACTACAACGCCAAGATCATCACCATGTGGGACCGGCGCCCCGTGGTCGAAGCCGTCGCCATACGCGGAGATCGCTTCCTCGACGCCGGCTCCAATGCCGGCGTGCTGAAGACCGCCGGCCCCTCCACGCGCAGGATCGATCTGCACGGAAAGACGGTCCTCCCCGGCCTGATTGACAGCCACGTTCATCCCATCGGAGCGGCGATGAGCGAAAAGAATGGTCCCGTGCCGGTGATGAACTCCATCGCCGAGATTCAGGCGCACATGCGGAAACTGGCCGCCACCGCGGCTCCCGATGCCGTGCTCTTCATCCCGAAGGTCTACTCGACGCGGCTGAAGGACCGCCGGTATCCCACGCGCTACGAACTCGACGCCGCCGCCCCGAACCACATCGCGCTCACCGATAACGGCTACGCCTCCGTCCTGAACTCGAAGGCTCTGGCCAGGCTCGGCATCACGCGGACCACGCCGCAGCCGCCGAACGGCAAGATCATCAAGGACGCCAATGGCGAGCCCACCGGCCTGATCCTGGGAGCGCCGCAGTTGCTAGGCCAGTTCCGCCGCTCGAAGCCGCCCACCGCCGCAGACATGCTGTGGGCGCTCGAGAGCATGCACAAGAAATACAACGAGGTTGGGCTTACCAGCGTCATTGACCGTGGCGAGGGTCCGGAAGGGTTCCGCGCGTATGAGACGCTGCGACGCCAGAACAAGCTCACCGTGCGCAGCTACGTCACCTACCTCATCTCCGCGCAGGGCGCGCCCGCCGACGTGCGCCGGGAAATCGAGCGCATCCCCTTCGCTACCGGATTCGGCGACGAGTGGTTCCGCGTCGGCTCGCTGAAGACTGTCGCCGACGGCGGCATACTCATCGGCACGGCGTACCTGCGCGAACCATACGGCGAGCACACCGAGATCTATGGCTACAAGGATCCGGATTACCGCGGCGTGCTGGCGGTATCGAAAGAGAACCTCACGGAAATGGCCCGCACGGCGGTACGCCTCGGATGGCAGATGACGGCACATACCACCGGAGGCGGGGCGACCGATACCCTGCTGGATGCCTATGAGACGGTGAACCGCGAAACGCCGATCCTTGGCCGGCGGTTCACCGTCACGCACGGCAACTTTCCCAGCGAGGAGAGCATCGCCCGCGCGGCGAGGATGGGCGTCGCCTTCGATTGCCAGCCGCAGTGGTATTACTTCGACGGCCCTGCCCTGGCTCCGGTGTTTGGCCCATCGCGCATGAAGCAGTTCCAGCCGCTGCGCACCATGCTTGCCAAGGGCGTCGTGGTGGCGGGAGGCAGCGATCATATGATCCGCTTTGATTCGCGCACATCCATCAACGCCTACAATCCCTATTGGGCGATGTGGATGACCATTACCCGGAAGATGATAGACGGCTCCACGCTCAACCCGGGGGAAGCGCTGACGCGCGAACAGGCGCTGCGGCTGTGGACGCTCAACAGCGCGTATCTTTCCTTCGAGGAGAACACCAAGGGATCCATCGAGCCGGGCAAGCTCGCGGACATGGTGGTGATCTCCGAGGACTACCTCACCTGCCCGGTGGACCACATCAAGGACATCGAGGCCCTTATGACCATCGTTGGCGGCAAGACCGTGTATTCCCGCTGACGGGTTATTTCTGCTCGCCCGCTTCGGGCCGCTTGCCCTGCTCCTTCCACGTCACCAGGTCCTGAAAGGCGTGGATGGTTTCCGTAGGGGTGAACTTGCAATGCCCGCTGCGGCTGACGAAGCGCTGCACGTAGAGCGCATCGCCGCCGTTCAATTGCAGCATGTCCCCATAGGCGTTTGCCTGCCACGCCGGCACCAGCGGGTCATACACGGTGTGCAGGGACAGGACGGGCATCTTCAGATCCGCCTTCGGCGTGTAATATTTCTTGAGATACTCCATCGCCTTGGCATCTGCCGTGTAGCGCTTCACGCCGCGGTTCAACAGGCCGTCGTCCGGGCTGCCCTGATAGAGCGTATTGCGGTTGTCGAAGGCGTTGCCGCCCGCGCGCGTCATCAGTTCCTTCTGAATCAGCGCATAGAACGCCACCACGCGCGCTATTTCCGTCTCGCTCTGAAGGCCGCTCCATTTCTGGAAGGCGGCCAGCCGGTTCGGGAAGTTCATCGCTTCCTTCTCGATGCGCTCCAGGAACTCCTGTTCCAGGCTCAAGTCTTCAGCAATCGCCACCGGGGAACCGATGATGTCCGGGAAGTAGTAGTCATAAACCACGAGGGTGTCGAAGAGGCGTTTTTGGAACATCGTCTGCGTGGGGCCGATGGGTCCGCACATCTGCAAAGCGGCGTCGTAGGCTTCCGGGTGGGTCTCGGCAAGCGCCAGAGTGATGGCGCCGCCCATGGAATGTCCCGTAACGAAGGTGCGCTTCGGCTTGCCGTACTTGCCGATGAAGAACTTCCGCAGGGCTTCCGTATCCTCCATGCCTTCCTTCACCGCCCAACCGCCGGCGGAGTATCCGGATTGCGCCACGGCGTAGCCGAGCGCGAGAAACTCTTTCATCAGACCGTCCGGTTCCTTACTCCTGTCGAACTTGCCGGGCGCCGCGCTATAACCGTGGCAGTACACCACCAGGCTGCCGTTGTAGTGCTTGGGAATGTCGATACGATACTCCGCTTCGCCGAGTTTCCCGGTCTCCACGCCCTCGGCGGGTCCGGTGAACTTCGCGGCCGCGGCGGCAGCGGCTATCATGGCTCGCCTGGCAAGGAACGTTCCTTTCATGTTTCGCGGTCCGGTGAACGTGCCGTTAATCTCGTCGCCGCCGGCCACGGCTTTGACGTCGAAGAGATACTGGCCGAGCATGAATTGGAAGGTGAGATCAGGGCTTCCGAGAACGGCGTTCTTCACGGGACCCGAGCCGATCATGCTGTTTACGGCGCCGGTCAGATCGGTCCCGGCCTGCTTCAGGACCGCGTCCAGCTTCATCGGCGCCTTGCCGGCGGGAGACGCGGTGACGTCCCACTTTCCGCTCAAGTCCGCCGCGAGGCCGGGGAATGCAAACAGAAATAGCGCTGCGAATAGT
Organism: Bryobacterales bacterium; assembly: GCA_020847895.1. Classification (GTDB taxonomy): domain Bacteria; phylum Acidobacteriota; class Terriglobia; order Bryobacterales; family Bryobacteraceae; genus CADEFT01. The sequence continues at coordinate 7,212 of JADLBG010000644.1, read as the reverse complement.
CTCATCTCGTGCTCCAGCCCCTACTGGCCCCATGATACGATAAGTCGCTATGCGCCTACTGACATTGTTGCTTGCCGCGATTCTGAGCGTCGGGGTACTGGCTCCCGCGCAAACAAAGAAAGCCTCTTCCAAGGCAAAAGAAGCCGCCGCCGCGTGCGCCAAGGAGGCTACGGCAAAAGAGCCGCTCGATATCAATTCGGCGAGCGTGGATCAGCTGGCATGCCTGCCCGGCATCGGTAAGGCCTATTCGAAGAAGATCGCTGACGGACGGCCCTACCGCGCGAAGAATGAACTGGCGCAGAAGAACATCCTGCCGGAAGCTACCTACAACAGGATCAAGGACGTGATCATCGCCAAGCAGCCGGGCAAGAAGTAGGCTGGGCTGACGGAACCTCGCTATTTCGCCGCCAGCTTGCTGTGATGCCGGCTGTAGCCGAAGTAGATGCACAGGCCAATGGCGAGCCAGACGAACAGGCGCGCCCAGTTGGTCCACCCGAGCCCGAACATCAGCGCGAAGTTCACCAGCACGCCCAGGATGGGCACGATGGGGACGAGGGGAGTGCGGAAGGGGCGCTGTAAGTCCGGATGGGTCTTGCGCATCACGAGGATGCCGGCGCACACCAGGACGAAGGCGAACAGCGTTCCGATGCTGGTCATTTCGCCCACCACCTCGATGGGAGCGAAGGCGCTGAACAAGCTCACAAAGACCATGAACAACATATTCGAGCGGTAGGGCGTGAACCACCGCGGGTGGATGTCGCTAAAGATGCCGGGCAGCAGGCCGTCACGCGACATGGAGAAAAACACGCGCGACTGTCCGAGCAGCATCACCAAGATCACGGAAGTGAAGCCGGCGATGATGGCGAGTTTCACCGCCTTATTCAGCCAAAGGTACGGCGTCTTGTCGATAGCCAGCGCCACCGGCGCCGCTGCTCCCTTGAAATCCGCATAGTTGACCATCCCGGTGAGCACGTGCGCGAACAGCACATAGAGAATGGTGCAGATGATGAGCGAACCGATAATGCCGATGGGCATGTTTCGCTGAGGGTTCTTCGCCTCCTGCGCCGCCGTGGACACCGCGTCAAATCCGATATAGGCGAAGAAGATCACGCCGGCCGCGCGAACCACTCCGCTCCAACCGAATTCACCGAAGGTTCCCGTGTTTTGCGGAATGAAGGGCTGGTAGTTTTTCGCATCGATGTAGCTCCACCCCACCAGGATGAAGACAATCACAACGCTGACCTTGATGACGACGATGATCGCATTGACCCGCGCCGATTCCTGAATGCCGGTCATCAGCAGTACGGAGATGACGCACACCACGAAAACAGCGGGGAGATTGATGTAGCCTGTCGCCGCCGACCCGTCGGCGAGTTTGACGGCGCTCCATGGCGATGCGGTGAGTTGCGGGGGAAGGACAAACCCGATATCGTTCAGAAACGATACTACATAGGCGGACCAGCTTACGGAAACGGTGGCCGCGCCCACCGCGTATTCGAGCACAAGGTCCCATCCGATGATCCAGGCAAGCAACTCGCCCATGGTCGCGTAGGAATACGTGTACGCGCTGCCCGCGATGGGAATCATCGTCGCAAACTCGCTGTAACACATCCCGGCGAATGCGCAACCGATGGCGGCTACGAGGAAGGAGAACACCACCGCCGGCCCCGCGTGATTGGCCGCGGCGATGCCCGTCAAAGAGAACAGCCCCGCTCCGATAATGGCGCCGATGCCCAGCGCCACCAGGTTCATGGGGCCGAGGGTGCGCTTCAGGGTGTGGCTTCCACCCTCCGATTCTTCGATGATGCGACTGAGTGGTTTGGTCGCGAACAAACTCATCGTCGTTGAGTCTCCCTTGGTTCCTGGATTGTAATCGTCCCGGATGGTAAAAGGTGAACTATAACATATCCAACCCGCGCACCCATTCTTCCACTCGCGCTCTAACAGAAGATTTGGCGCAGGCTTCGGGGATCAACGCGCCGATGACGGCGAGCGAATCCACGCCGGCCCGGAGCAGCAGCGGCGCCGAATCGAGAGTAATGCCCCCGATGGCGGCCAGCGGCTTGGCCGTCAGTTTCCGCAGTTCCGCGATGCGCTCGAGCCCCACGACAGGATCGGGATTCTCTTTCGATTGCGTGGCGAAGGCGGGTCCGATCGCGAGATAATCGACAGGCTCCGAATCCCCGGAGACGAGTTGTTCGGCGTTGTGTGTGGAAAAGCCGATCATCGCCCGGGGCCCAAGAATTCGGCGGGCATCGGAGGGAGGCAGGTCGTCCTGCCCGAGATGAACACCGGCGCCGAGCAGCAGGGCGATGTCCACGCGGTCATCCACGATGAACCGCGCACCCACGTCGCGGCACAACTTCGCGAGATGTTGCGCCTTGGCATAAAGGGCTCGGGAATAGCGCCCTTTGTGGCGCAACTGAAGCAGCCGCGCGCCACCCTCGATCATCCCTTCGGCCACGTCCAAGAGAGCGGCGCCGCGGCGCTCGACGGCGCTCGAATCAAGAATGGCATATAATTTGGGCAACACTTCCATCGCGCCTATAATAGCGTGAGTATGCCGAACCTCCACATTAAATCGCCTGGTCTTGCCGCCGGCGTCTACCCCGTGGTTACACGCGGCAAGGAGATGAAGTATCTCTCGTTCACCATCGTCCAACTCGGCGACGGGCTAAACGAACATAGCTTCGCGACAGGGGAGGAAGAGGTGTCGCTCGATTTCTATTCGGGCCCTGTCCGCGTGGAGGTGGAAGCCCCCGGTGGAGGTTGGTCGGCGGATATTGCCGCCCGTGCTTCCATCCAGCACGCGCATCCGATGGTCTACGTTCCGATGGATTCGCAGGTTCGCGTCACCGCCCTCGATGGTTCGGCGAAGATCACGATGGGCGGCGCGCCAGGCGTGGAAGGACCGGAACCCACGCTCGTGGCCGGCGATCAGATTGTGGAACGTACGGTGGGCAAGGACAGCTTCACGCGCACGGTGTTCACTCACATTGCGGACAACGTTCCCGCGGCCCATCTGATCTGCGGAGAGACGTTGAACAAGCCTGGCTGCTGGTCAAGCTGCCCGCCGCACAAGCACGACCGCTTCCACGAGCCGTTCGAAGCGCCGATGGAGGAGATCTATTACTTTCAGATCGAACCGTCGCAGGGGTTCGGATTCATGCGCGTTTATACGAATCCGGATGATCCGGAACCGTTCGATGTCGCCTACCCCGTGGAGCATGGCGATACGGTACTGATCCCGCGCGGCTATCATCCCGTGGTAGCCTGCCCCGGCTACGCGCTGAACTACACATGGATCCTCGCTGGGGAAGGCCGCCAGTATGGCGCCTGGGCCGAGGATCCGCGCCATTCCTGGATCAAAGGGGCCTGACATGCGACGACGCTTTCCTATCCTCCTGTTTTCATTTGCCTACTGCCTGTCCGCGCAGCAGCCGGACGATTTCTTCGAATCGAAGATCCGCCCGTTGTTCGCGGCCAATTGCTACGCCTGCCACACGCAATCGCAAATGGGAGGGCTGCGTCTCGATTCGGGCGAGGCGGTGCTCAAAGGGGGAAAGTCCGGTCCGGCAGTGATCCCTGGGAAACCCGAGGAAAGTCTGCTCATTCAGGCCGTGCGGCGGACGCATTCCCGCCTCAAGATGCCTCCTACCGCGCCGTTAAAGCCGGAAGAGGTGGCGCTGCTTGAAGCATGGGTTAAAGCCGGAGCGAAGGGGCCGGAAGCGAAAGCAGCAACTACGGCCCCGTCAGGGATGAAAGTAACCGCGGCCCAGCGCGCCTTCTGGAGCTTTCAACCACTCCGCAATCCGACGCCTCCGGCGGTGAAGAACGAGGCATGGGTAAGAACTCCGGTAGACCGCTTCATCCTCGCGCGGCTCGACGGGAAGGGCATCACGCCCAACCGGCGGGCTTCAAAGACTACTCTGCTGCGCCGGGTCACTCTGGATCTCGCAGGGCTTCCTCCCGCGCCCGAGGAGGTGGACGCTTTCCTTGCCGACCAATCGCCTGAAGCGTTCGCGAAGGTGGTGGATCGTCTGCTTGCCTCGCCGGCCTATGGAGAGCGGTGGGCCCGGCACTGGCTGGACCTTGCCCGTTATTCCGACGGACTGCTGGCCGCGGGCACCGATACGCCCTTGCCCAACGCTTACCGCTACCGCGACTGGGTAGTCGACGCCTTCAACCATGACCTGGCCTACGATCAGTTCGTCAAGGCGCAGATTGCGGCGGACCTGCTACCCGAATCCGAACGGGCGGCGATGCTCGCCGGCCTTGGGTTTCAGGCCATCGCCGCGGGCGCCAACGATCAGGTGGATGTGAGCACGAAGGCCTTCCTCGGCCTTACGGTGGGCTGCGCGCAATGCCACGACCACAAGTACGACCCCATCCCGACGCGGGATTACTACTCGCTGCTAAGCATCTTCAAGAGCAGCAAAGTCCACGAATCGCCGCTGGTCCCCGAGGCGCAGGTGAAGGCCTACAAAGACCAGAAGAAGAAAATGGACGCCGTCAAGGAGTTGATCGATGAGTACGTCCAGACACAGCAGAAAATGCTGGTGGATGTGCTGGCGCGCCACACCGCGGCCTATATGGCGGCGGCGTGGAAGCTCGATAGAGGGGAAGAGCCCGACCGGACAGGCCTCGACGAAGAGACCCTACAACGCTGGGTCCGTTATTTGAAGACGCCGAAGGAGCATCCCTATCTCAACGACTGGTTCGCGCTGATGGCGAAAAATCCCACCGAGGGACAAGTGCGGAAAGCCGCTGAGGATTACCAGAAGTTTGTCCTGAACCTGCTCGACGAAGCCAAGGAGATCGACGATAAGAACTACGTTGCTTTTGGCGGCAAGAAGGGCATGAAGGACGAGCGGACCCGGCAATACACAAACATCGTCTCGCTCTCCACTCTCAAGTTCTACCAGTGGCGCGAACTGGCGAGCGGCCCCTACAAGGTGGACGGTTTCAGCGCGCCGCCGGGCGTCTATTATTACGACGCGCAATGCATCCAGCGATTTCTCACCGGCGTCTGGGGTGAGCATCTCGACACCCTGCGGGCGGAGTATGAGGCGCTCGAGCGTGAACTTCCGCCCATTTATCCGTTCCTGCACACGCTGGAGGACGGCCCCAAGCCGGCGGATGGAAAAGTTGCCATTCGCGGCGATGAACACAATCCGGGAGAAGTTGCGCCGAGGCAGTTTCTTACGGCGCTCTCGAAAGGGGAGCCCGAGCACTACACCAAGGGGAGCGGGCGTCTGGAACTTGCGAACGCCATCGCCGCGCATCCGCTTACCGCGCGCGTCATTGTGAACCGCATCTGGCGGCATCACTTCGGGCATGGCATCGTGCGCTCGCCTTCGAACTTCGGGCAGATGGGCGATCGCCCCACGCATCCCGATCTGCTCGATTACCTCGCCTCGCGCCTTGTGCAGTCCGGCTATTCGCTGAAAGCGATCCACCGCGAAATTCTGCTTTCGAATACCTACGCGCTGTCCACGGAGCCGAACCATGAGGCGCTCGAGGCGGACCCCGACAACAAACTGCTGTGGCGCGCCAATCCGCGGCCGCGGCTCGACATGGAGTCGCTGCGCGATTCGGTGCTCGCGGTGAGCGGCATGCTTGACCGCACCGTGGGCGGCCCTTCGAGTCCGATGAGCGGCTTCAACCACCGCCGCTCGCTCTATCTGACGGTGAGCCGCACGCGGCTTGACCCCACAATGTCGCTTTTCGATTTTCCCGACCCGAACGGCGCCACGGAAGAACGGCCCGTCACGATCGGCCCGCTACAAGGACTTTTCTTCCTCAACAGCGAATTCATTGTCGAGCAGTCGAAGGCGCTGGCGGCGGAGATTGCGCAAGCCGGCAAGGACGATAAGGCGCGGGTCACGCGCGCGTACAAGATGCTGTACGGCCGCGAGCCCGATGCCGATGAACTGCGGCTTGGAATAGAATATGTTTCATCCGGCGCAAATAGCTGGCGCGAGTATGTGCAGGTGCTGCTCGGGTCCGGCGAATTTACCGGAATGCCCTGACAGGCCACCGAGGAGAAACTGGATGAACCGGCGCAGAATGCTCGAGACTTTAGGGGGCGGCTTCGGCATGGCCGCCCTGCGAGGCGTGCTGGAAGCCTCTACAGCGGACCCGCTCGCTCCGCGCGCGCCTCACTTCCCGGCGAAGGCGAAGCACGTCATCTTCCTGTTTCTGAACGGCGGCATGTCGCAGGTGGACACGTTCGACCCCAAGCCGGCCCTGGTCAAATACGACGGCACACCGATGCCTGGTCCGAAGATCAAGACGGACCGCGCCTCCGGCAGCCTGATGCGCTCCCCGTGGGAATTCCGTCCCCAAGGCAAGAGCGGCATTGAAGTGACTGAAATCTTCCCCGAGGTCGGCAAGCGGATCGACGATTTCTGCGTCATCCGGTCGATGTACACGGACATCGGCAACCATGGGCCTTCGCTGCAGATTATGAACTGCGGCCACCAGCTTCCGGGCCGTCCCTCGATGGGCGCCTGGGTCACCTATGGGCTCGGCACGGAGAACCGCAATCTTCCCGGCTTCATCGTCCTCTGCCCCGGATTCCCCGTGTTGGGATCTTCGCTCTGGAGCGCGGGTTACATGCCGTCCATCTACCAGGGTGTGCACATCATGAACGAAGCCGTGGAGCCGGAAAAACTCATCCAACATCTGCGCAACACGGATTGCACCCCGGATGAGCAGAGGCGCCAGCTCACGCTGCTCGAGAAGCTGAATCAGAAATACATGGCGAACGCCGGCGCCGATGCGCAACTCGAGTCCGCGGCGCGCTCGATGGAGTCCGCCTTCCGGCTGCAATCGGAGGCCATGGACGTCTTCGACATCCGCAAGGAGCCGGAGAAGACGCGCGCGCGCTACGACATTTCCGATTTCGGACGAGGATGTCTTTTGGCGCGGCGTCTGGTGGAGCGCGGCGTCCGCATGGTGCAGATCTTTTACGGCAACTTCCAACCCTGGGACAACCACGACGATATCCGCGTCCACGCGAAGCTCGCCGCCAAGACCGACGGGGCCATTGCCGCCCTTGTAGACGATCTCAAGGAGCGCGGCCTGTTCGAAGAAACCCTCATCATCATCGGCTCGGAATTCGGCCGCACGCCGATGATCCAGAACTCGGGGCTGGAGAAACTGGGGCGCGGCCGCGACCACAACGTTCCGGGCTTCACGGTTCTTATG
>JADLBG010000643.1 GCA_020847895.1 Bryobacterales bacterium | reverse complement strand
TCGTAGGCAACCGTCGTGAGCGTTGTGGATTCGACGGCGGTAATATGCATGCGATGACCTCCTTGTGGAGGCATCCGCCCCAAAAACAGAATAGCACTAAAATGTTCTTAAGTGAACAGTATTGGGTCTAGGCCGCATCCTTGCCCGCGAAAGCATGGCCGAACTTTCGGGACGCCGAAAATAGCTGCGCCACCGACACCAGCCCCCCGAGCCGGACCCGCCCGATCGCTGCCAGTCCCGCCGAGGCGAGACAGCCGCATTCCGCGCACACCGGTTGCCCGCCGAACTGGCAGGGCGTAATTCGCGTCGTGAAATCCGCCGATACACAAGTCGTCGTCTGCGCGAAAATGCACTCCTCGGGAGATTGCGGCGGGTTTTCGAGTCCCCGCAACACAATCTCCGGCAAATGCACCTTCGGAAAAAGTGGACGCAGTGCAGCCAGATCGCTGAGGACACGCAAGCGGTCAGCGGGTTCTAACCGCTCGGCGCACCCGCTCCCCTCCTGCGGCGTAAACAGACTGAACCACACTTTGCGCACCTCGGGCTTTTCCGACCAGAACCGCGTAAAATCTTCGAGGTACCCGCTTCGCGCCAGCATCTGCCGCGTCACCGTGCAATGCACGATCACCATGTGCCCCGCAATGTGTTTCTGGATTCGATCGTACGTGGCAGGCGCCCTCCGCCGGTCATGCTCCGGTTGCAGTCCGTCGATAGACACCACCAGATGCAGGTTCCGCAATTCCGCCCAATGCGATGGAATGGCGCGCACCGCGCTGGTCACAAGTTGCACCTCGATCCCCATCCTTTCCAACCGCGGAAGGATTTCATCCAGTTCCCGATAGCGAACCAGAGGCTCCCCCCCGACGATGGACACATGGATCGGGCGCTGCTTGCGCACCAGCGAGAGAAATCCGTCCACAAGCGTCTGACCGCGATAGTCGGAGAGCAGCCGCAGTGGGCCCGCATCCCCGAGATGCTCCGGCTCAAATGCGTAACATCCAGGGCAACGAAGCGGGCACTCCTTGGTGATCTCCACCGAAAGCAGCGGCTTCCCTCCGCTGAGAATTCTGCGCCATGCCGGGAACAGATCGCCCTTGGTCATGGCAGCCTCAGTCCTCGAAACTTCCCGTTGTGCCCTGGAAGCGGTTCATCGCTTGCTTGAGCGTCCATTTGATCGCCCGGCTCGCTTTGTAGCAGTAGGCGAGGTTGTGGTTCAGCGTCGAGAAGCAATGCGTCTGGCAGGTCTGCTTCATGGAATCAAGCTGCTTTGCCTCGAACCGGTGATCCCCCACCACGCCCCAATCGTAAGTCGCCGAGTACATCGGAAAACACGGCGCCAGCGTCCCGTCCGTGCGAATGATCATCGAGTTGTGCCCCGCCCGGCAATCCCAGGATTGGACCTTCCCGCGCATGAACGCCCGCATATCCTCCAGCCGCCGCACCGAATTGACCATCTTGTAACCGGATTTGTTCTTCTCGATCAGCCAGTCGATGACCGCGTCCACCTTCGGCCAATCCGCCTCCGTGATAAACGTGCTGTTCTCCTCCGCATGCTTGAAGTGCGGCTGGTCGAGCATGGGCGACTCATTGATGTGGTAGTCCGTCGCAATCCCGTTGTCGTGCGCAATTTCGGTCAGTTGCTTCACATCCTCGAGGTTGATGCGCGTGATATTGATATTGAAAAACACGCTGAAGCCGTAAACGTACTGCTTCTTGATCAGGTAGTCAAAATAGGACCGGATCGGCGCCAGGGCCTTCGGCAGTTCTTTGCGATCCTCCACCGAATCCACCGCGAGGTTCACGGCGGCCACCCCTGCGTCGCCAATCCAATCGATCACCTCGTGCCGCATCAGCCGCCCGTTCGTCGGAAGATACACCCAGAACCCCCGCTGCGCTGCGTAATGCACCACTTTGTGCGCGAACTGAGGCCGCAGCAGCGGCTCGCCTCCCATCAGCGCCAGCACACGGCACCCCGTGTCGTGCAGCCAGTCGATGGAACGGCGCGCCGTGTCCTCCGTCATACCCTTCACGCGATTGTCGAACGCCCAACAGTAGTGGCAGTCGAGGTTACACTTCCACTCCGTAAATAAATACGCGATGATTGGGTGGTAATCTCCCGGCATCACCCGGGACCGCACATACGGGTAAAGCCAGCCGCGAAGACCGCGCCGGACCATGCCGGCAGTTACACGCGGACGATAAGGATTATTGTCCTTCGGCAGGAACTTCGGGTCAGGCGCCACATTCCCCTTTTTCTCTGGAAACCGCGGAAACACCGCATCAGGCAACGTAAGCGGCGCCCCCGCCGGAAGCAAGGAACTTCGCTTCCGCCCGCCAGCCAGGAGTTCATGTGTCGCTACATCCAGCCGGAACTGACTTCCATTCTGTTTCATGGGATGCGTCTGCATGATACAAAATCTCCTGTGCATTAGATTACAGCCTGCCCGCCGGCGTTTCTGAAAGTTGTCAGATATAATTCAACAGATCGGATGCCATCCACTACACATTCGGGAACGTCCCCTCAAATAGGGACGCAATGATACTGCCGCCGGGCGATTGCCCCAATCTCCTCACCGGCACAGTGTAAGCTGGTACTCAGCCTCCGCTTATGGACGTCACCGAACTCCTGCATGCCGCCCGCGAAGGCGACGCGGAAGCCGAGAGCCGGCTCTACGCCACCCTCTACGCCGACCTGCGCCGCATTGCCAGGGGACGGCTCAATCGCGGGCGCCGCCCCACCGGATTCGACACCACCACTTTGGTGCATGAAGCTTACTTGCGACTCCACAACGCCGGGTATGTCCAGGTTTCGGACCGCAATCACTTCCTCAGTTATGCCGCTCGCGTCATGCGCACCATCCTTATCGATCTGGCGCGCGAACGCGCGGCTCTCCGGCACGGTGGCGAAGGCGCCCGTGTTACACTCGACACCGCGCTTCCCGACCCTACGGCCGCGCGCGACCGCGAAGTCCTCGCCGTCCATGCAGCGCTCGAAGAACTCGAAAAGGTGAGCCAACGCCTGGCGCGGGTCGTCGAGATGCGCTACTTTGCGGGAATGACAGAGGCGTCCATCGCGGAGGCGATGGGCGTCACGGAAAGGACGGTCCGCCGCGATTGGGAGAAGGCGCGGCTGCTTCTCGCCTCCCTCATGCAGGCGTAGATTTGCTGTGTCCACTTTTCAATCCCGATTCCGTGTCCTCCTCTGAATGGTGCATTCTCAATGATCCTCGACCCCCAGTCCTGGCCCGTCGTTTCCCGGCTACTCGATGAATGGCTCGACCTCCCGGAGGATCAGCGCCCGAACTGGCTTCAACAACTGCCGCCGGAGTACGCCTCCTACCGGCCTCAACTCGAAACCCTTCTGCGCGCCGGCAAGAACATCGCCGCCGGCTTCCTCTCTCAGGCCCCCATCTGGGAGGAGACTCTGCCCGGCGAAGGCGAACCCGATTTCGCTGCCGGCGCCATGGTCGGGCCTTACCGTCTCGAGCGCGAACTGGGCCGCGGAGGCATGGCTGTCGTCTGGCTCGCCGTGCGTGCCGATGGAACCCTTCGCCGAACCGTCGCACTGAAGCTCCCGCTATTTTCGCTGCGGAACCGCGTGCTCGACGAACGGTTCGCGCGGGAACGCGACATCCTCGCGCGCCTGTCGGATGCCCGCATCGCCCGGCTCTATGATGCCGGCATCGATGCTTCCGGCCAGCCCTATCTGGCCCTCGAATACATCGACGGCCGGCCCATCACCGAGTTCGCCGGCTCGATGCGGCTCTCCCTCGATGCCCGCCTGCGCCTGTTTCTGGATGTGCTTCGCGCCGTTCAACACGCGCACAGCGGCCTGGTAGTTCACCGCGACCTCAAACCCTCCAACATCCTGGTGACGGCGCAGGGCGAGGTTCGACTCCTCGATTTCGGCATCGCCAAGATCCTGTCGGAAGACGAGAGCGCCGAAAGCGAACTCACCCGCATCGGCGGCCGCCTTCTGACCCCGGACTTCGCCAGTCCGGAGCAGATTCGCGGAGACCCCATCACCACCGCAACCGACGTCTACTCCCTCGCCGTCGTTCTCTACGAACTCCTCGCCGGCGGCCGCCCGTACCGCCTTAAACGTCAGACCCGCGGCTGTCTCGAGGAAGCGATCCTCGAGGCCGATCCCATTCCCCTCAGCCAGGCAAGAATCTCCCCCGAAGCCGCACAGGCCCGCGGCGGTCTCAGCGAACACCGCCTCCGCCGGACGCTGCGCGGCGACCTCGATGCCATCCTCTCGAAAGCGCTGGCCAAGGCCCCCCAGGATCGCTACATCACCGTGGGCGCCTTTTACGACGACATCCTGAGATACCTCCAGCGCGAACCCGTGGCCGCGCAGCGCGCTGGTTCGTGGTACCGTACCCGCAAGTTCATCAGCCGCCGCCGCGGAGTCGTGGTCTCGGTTGCCGCGGTGATTCTCTCTCTCGCCGCCGGACTTGGCGTCGCGCTGCGCGAAACCCGCATCGCGCGGCTCGAACGCCGCCGCTCGGAAGCCGTTCAGAGCTTCCTCATCGACATCTTCAATCGCAACTCCACCAGCCAGCCAGACCCGGTCCGGGCCCGCCAAACCACCGCTCGGGAACTGCTCGATACCGGTTCCGCCAATATAGACCGTGCTCTTCAGGATGCGCCCGAAGCCCGGCTCAACATGCTCGGAACCCTGTTCCATCTCTACAACGACCTCGGGTTGAAGGACCACACCGTCGAACTCGGCCGCAAACGCGTCACACTTGCCCGCTCTCTATATGGGGAAAACGATCGCCGTACCGCGGAAGCGCTGGTGACGCTCGCCCTCAGCCTCGGAGAGTCGAATTCGGTGAACGACCGCAAGCCGGTCCTCGATCGGGCTGGGCGAATCCTCGATGCTGCCAACGACACGAACTCGAGCCTGCGCGGTTCCTACTGGCAGGCGGCCGCCGCCCACTACCTGGCGACGGATCCCAATCGCAGCGCCGAGGCTGCCCACAAGGCCGCTGCCATCTTCCGCGCCAACGGCCTGCCGGCGGAACTCTTGCAGGCCTTGAATGTCGAAGGACAGGTCCTCTACGGCGCGCGGCGCTATTCTGATGCCGTATCTGCTTTGGGCGAGGCGGCCGCAATCTCGGAAAAATTGCAGGGCGCGGCCCGCAAGACTATGCCGGCCATCTATGCCTCCCTCGGCGACGCGCAATTCCAATCACTCGACTTCGAACCCGCGGAAGCCAATTACCGCCGCGCGCTCGACCTCGCTCGCGTCATCCGCGGACCGGAACATGAAGACGTGATTCAAACCCAAATCCGCCTCGGACGCCTTCTGGTCGATACCGGGAAACCGGACGGGTTGGATACCCTTCGTTCCGCGCTCGATCTTGCCATCAGGACCAAGGGGCCGGACGACCTGTTCCACACCGGCTATGCATTGTTGGTGACGGGCGCCAAACTCATCTCCCTCGGGCGTCCGAAGGATGCCCTCGGCCTGCTCGACAGAACCATTCAGGTTCGACGCGGCGCCCGCCGCACCGGCACCCGCGCGTTCGCCGAGACGTTGGATACCGCGGCCCTGGCCAATATCCATCTCGCGCGCCTCCGCCGTGCGGCCGCCCTGCTAGATGAATCCGCAGCCATCCATGCGCGGCTTGGCACGCAGGCCGCCTCCGGAAATCTGAATTTTCACGTTCAGACTCGCGCGCGCTTGCTCATCGCCCAAGGGCGTCCCCTCGAAGCGTACCATCTGGTGGCCGCGCTTCCGGCCGCGGACGCGCGCTCCGGCTACGCCTTCCGCGTTTGGCTGGACAACCAGATCCTCCTGGCCCAGGCCGAACAGGCCGCCGGTCTTCCCGCCGCCCGCGTGCGGGAAATCCTGCGCCGCATTGCGGCCGCGCCCAATCGCGGCTACCTCGTGCGCTGGGAAAACGCCGCCCTCGGCATCCTGCCGCCCTCGAAAAACCACTGATCCTTGTCCGGTTCTCCTCCTGGATCTCGTTCCGGGTAATGAGGGGAAACTCATGCCTAATATCTCAGCCTCGGTTGGAATCGCCAGCGGAAGACAGTGCTACAACGCCACATTGGACCAGCAGATCATCCAGGATCTGCTCGATCGAATTCCCCTGTCCATGGGCGGCCGGCTTGGAGAAACCGGCGCCTGGGCCATGCCCAAACGAGGCTACTGCGCGCCCGATCTGCACCAGGCCATCCTGCGCTTCCAGACGTTGAATCGCGGGTCTCTGCCCTATGGCCCCGACGGACACGTGGACCCCGCCGGATCCACCCTCGCGCTCATGAACCGCCTGAACGGCGTGCCGGGCAATGGAGGTACACCGTCGGGTCCCGCCGCGCTGGGTACGGCCATCAATTTGGATGATGTGCTTGCCAAACTCGATTGGGCCGAAACCAATTGGGAAGTCGCGAAGGCGGACGGCGCCACGGCGGATGCCTGGATGTTCCACTTGGGCTACGGAACCTACTGCCTGAAGAACGTCCGCAACGGCAAACTGCTCCGCCTGAGCTATACGGCCGCCGGATGCAGCAGAGTCGCTGGCCCGCTCCACATCAATTCCAATCTGAGCTTTATGCTGCACAGCAGGTTGCCCGTAAAGTCCCTGTCCTACGGCGCCTCCATGCGCGATGTGCCCTGGGAAAGGCTGACCGGACCAATTCTCCTCTTTACGAACGCATTGTCCTTCCAGATGGTAGTGGCATGGAAGATTCAGATAGCCTTCCTCAACCCCCCGAACGCCGGCATCGCCCTCGTGCGTGCGTACCAACAGGGCGACATGTCGCTCGATAGCATTCTCCGGAATATGATCGTTCACTCCGGAGGTGTTTCCTACCTGGTGACTCAGGCGGCGGGAGTCCCCAATGCAGCCAGCACCAGCCTTGCATCCGGCTGGAGTTGGGCCAAGCCGCCGAGCGGAGTCGATTGATCCTACGTGCCAACGCGCCCGGAACCTCGTGAGATAATCTCCAACCAGAAGACGGAGATGAAGGCCAGACGCATCTTTGTAGTCCAGGAGCACCATGCCACCCGCCTTCACTGGGACTTCCGCTTGGAAATAGGCGGTGTCTTGAAATCGTGGGCCGTGCCGAAAGGCCCTTCGCTCGATCCGGCCCAAAGACGCCTCGCCATCCAGGTGCCCGACCATGACATGGAACATGCGGCGTACGAGGGAGTCATTCCGGAAGGATCCTACGGCGCTGGCCCTGTGCTCATCTGGGACAAAGGGATCTTCGAAACCATCGGCGATGAGGATCCCTTCGCGGCCCTGGCGAAAGGAAATCTGAAATTTGAGCTTCGTGGAAAACTGTTGAAAGGCGCCTTTGCACTCATCAAGCTTCATGGACCGGGCCGGGAACGGGCCTGGCTGCTCATCAAGAAAGAGGACCGTTATGCCCAGCTAGGATGGCAGACGCCCGTCTTCCTGACGCCGGCCCGCGCGCTCACCCTGAAAGAGAAAATGCCTGCTTGCACGGTGGAAGAGGAGGAATCCGGATAATATCCGTGTGCTGTTCCCGGAGATGAACTCGCGGAGTTGCCATGCAGATACTAACGCCTGCGGCAGACGCGATTATGCAATCGAGCCGCCGATTCACCGCACAACGACCGAATATCGTTGACCAAAAGCGAATCGCGGTAAGGAACGTCCCACTCCCCCACTGGTCAGCGAGAAGGGTGTGACCACGGGCTCATCAGATGAGATTCCGATCATCATCGTTGCGATTGGGCTGGGAGCCAAGACCTGTAATGAGGATGCTGGAATGGTTAAGCCTCCATCCGCCGCGCGAACCCGGCAGGAGATCCGATGATACGTGATTTCTCCCGGCAAACCGGTAGCGCCTATGCCACTGGCGAGTTGGAAATCGACCATGTCTGAATCCTCGTAACCGTCCGATGGCCAAGTCACGTGCAAGTCCGTCGTCCGATCGACCGCCATGAGACCCGCAAAATCGAGCAGCCGCGGCTGAGGTGGGACGCGAATTTCGGCGGCGAATCGCCACGCGGAGGCACTATCAGCAGTCGAAAGCCGCCAGATTCCGGGCGAGAAATACGGTTTCGAGAACTCGTCAGGAGATAGTGCAGGTCCCTCGTTCGATATTAGCGTCTCGTAATAACCGGTCAACGGAGGGCGGTGATCGATACTGAGATGCTTGTCTTGGCTCTCAAGTACAAGACCGTCACCCAAATTCAGGGTCTTACCGCTGAATCCCTCCGAATAGCCAAACGCGGGTTCGTCGATTTTGCACCCGAAGGAAGCATCGTAAGCAATGAGCGGCGATGCCGCCAGTGCTACGTTCACGGCATTGTACGCAAGAAATCGGGCCCCGGCTGACTCGAATCGCCGCAAGCTCGGGAGCGGTGGAACCGACGTGATTTGGCGCGATAGCGTCGTTTTGCCGAAGACCAACTCCCCACCCGAGTCGAGGATCTGCATCTCTTCAAAACTCAAGCCGAAGGGGTGAGGACATGCCGAGAGATGTCCGACGTGGGCACAGTCGCGGCGTTGCTAATGTTGTCTCCGACGGCCACGGCAATCTTCACGTAACAACCATGTGGGAATGCCGCGTCATCAGGTAGAATGAAGCGCACCTGATCCACGCCAGGAGAGACTCCACGAGTGACACTGGAGCCTCGGCACGGTCTTGCCCGCCAGCACGACAGCGATCCGGTCAACGTCAGCACGGCCCAAACCTGTTCCTTCCAGCGTGACTTCATTTCCTGGCCGCGCGGGGTTGGTCAACGCGAGGCTCTCCCCATTCCTAGAAGCGCGCGCGGGTCCTACGCCGCCGTTGGCCGTGAATAGACCGAAATTGGAGTCCACTATCTGAAACGTAAATGGCGCGCTAGTTTGATCGCCGAAGGTCAGCGTCAGAGAGGCCGGTCCGGATTGTGCATCGGAGGGTAGGAGTGCTTCCACCGCCGAGTCACTTACATTGATCAGAGTGAGCCTACGAGGTCTATCCGAGCCGGTATTCCGGAGTTCCACTTTTACATCGGACGGGTCGAACGAAAACGGGAACGGCGGATTTCTCAGCGCCACGAGTGCTAGCGAGCAGGGAGCTAACCTGCCCAACGGATCGGAACTGGCTGCATGCCAGACGCCGATAAAAGGCTGGGCGTAGGCGGCGCCCCCGGCGAGCAGTATCAACAGCCCACGTGTCACACCCCGGTTGTACAATCCGGAAAGGACACTTGGCCCAGGGGGTTCGATGCGGCGGCCCCTCCCCTCTTTCGCATCTGGTTGGAATGGCGTGCGGTCCCCTGTTTGTTGAACCACTGTGGTAGAAGAAACCGGGAATTGGTAGCGCTAACGGGATTCGAACCCGTATTTAAGCCTTGAGAGGGCCTTGTCCTAACCCTTAGACGATAGCGCCGCGAGCCGACCTTCATTATACCCGATCCCGGACCATTCGCTACAATCAAAACAAATGGATCGACGCGCATTCCTTTTCAGTTCCGCCGCTGCTCCGGCAGCGGCCTTCAGTCGCGCAGGCGATGGCATCCCCAAGTACAACATCGTTACCGCCTACAAACACGAACCGCACTACGAACTGCCCGGACAGGTGGTCCGCGTGCACGCGGCGAATTCCATCAATGAAACCACCGGAGAAGCCGACTCCGCCGTGGTCCGCGAAATGATGAATCGCGGCCTCACCAGCCTCACCGGCGACAAGGACCCGCGCGACGCCTGGCGCCGCTTCATTCAGCCCTCCGACGTGGTCGGCATCAAAGTCAACGCCTCGGGCGCGCCCAAGATCATGTCCCACCCCGTCGTGGTTGCCGAAATCGTCCGCAACCTCCTCGATGTCGGGGTCAAGCCCACCAGCATTACTCTCTATGAACGCTTCCCCGATCAACTAACGTCCATCCACTACGACCGCTATCTCCCCGCCAGAGTGAACATTCACGCCGTCGAACCCTACCGCAACCGCCTCACCGAATACGACCTCAAGACATACGTCGAAACCGACTTCTTCGGCGAAGAGGAAACGCGCTCCTACATGATCCGCATGGTGACCGAGAGATTCACGAAAATCATCAACGTCCCCAACATGAAGGACCACGGCGCATCAGGCGTCACCGGATGCCTCAAGAACATGGCCTACGGCGATTTCAGCAATGTCGCCCGTTCGCACGCCTACAACAAGACCCACACGAAAACCTTCATCGGCACTCTCGCCTCGGTGGAACCCCTCCGCTCCCGCGTCGTCCTCCACGTCATGGACGGCCTCAAGAGCATCTGGCACGGCGGCCCCTTCCAGCGCGATCCACGATTTGCCTTCTTCCCTAAACAAATGATGTTCGGCACGGACCCCGTCGCCGTCGATCGCATCATGCGCGACGTCATTGAAGCCAAGCGCAAAGCCGAAGGGGCGGTCTCCGTGTTCAACCGGGATGTCGAAATCACGAAAAACGTGCGGCCTCTCGATCCCAACAAGAACATCTACGTTCGCGAACCGCTGCACATCGAATATGCGGGCTCTCTTGGCCTTGGCATCGCCGATATCGAGAAAATCCATCTCGAGGAGATCACCCTGTGATGTGGGCGATTCTGCTGGCCGCTGTCTATCCCGTCCTGTTTCCCGGAGGCGAGCCCGCGGGCCTCGTCAAGGTTCCCCCGCCCGGCGTCCGCTATCGCATGAACATGGCCATGGCCACATCCTCGCCTTGGGTCGATTCCAACATCTGGCGCTATCGCCGCGACCCGCAGACGAAGTACTTCTGCGACGTGCGCGGAAAGTCCGTGCAACTGGCCGCCGCCGAGGCCTTCTCCCAGGGAGTCGACGTCTCCCTCCAAACCACCCCCGAGCAGAAACAGGATTACGATGCCATCCTTGAATTTTTGAAGAGCATCCCCCAAGGCCCGGCCAAGCCATGGGCGGACGCGCGTATCGCATCCGACGACGGCTCGGCACAGGCCGGAGAGGCGCTCAACATGCTCGCCCGCCGCAATATCTTCTACACTACCCACGCCGGCGCCCACGGCCCCGCGCTTCGCCTCGATTCCAAGATCACCAACGCCTACGAGTACATGCAGGATGTCCGCGAAAAAATCGGCGACGACAAGCGCGTCCTCAGAATCTTCGGCAGCGAACTCACCATCGCTACCCTGACCCGCGCCGGCAGGCATGTCCGTCTGCAACTGGTCAACTACGGCAGCCGGCCGGTGGAAACCCTGCGCGTCCGCATTCAGGGCCACTACACCGAAAAGAATATCCACGCCCATGTCTTCAAAGTCGCCGATCCTCATCTTGCCGAGTTCGTCCACGAAGGCAACTACACCGAATTCACTCTCGAAGATCTGCCGGTCTACGCTGTTTTGGACTTCGATTAAGACTCAGCGCGTCATCTTCCGCTTGCGCAACTCGTCGAACGACACCGCCAGGATAATCACCGCGCCGATGATCGCCTGCTGCACATAGGGGCTGATTCCGAGCAGATCGCTGCCGTTGGCCAGCAATCCCATGATGAGCGCGCCGATCAGCGTGCCCACCACGCTGCCCTCTCCGCCGCGCAGGCTCCCGCCGCCGATCACCACAGCCGCGATGGCTTGCAGTTCATAACCCTGGCCCGCCGTCGGCTGTCCCGTCATCAGCCTCGATGCCTCGATCATTCCGCCAAGCCCTGTCAAGGCCCCGCAGATCGCATACACCGCGGTGGTGTGAAAGCTCACCGGAATCCCCGCGTAAAACGCGGCCGCCTCGTTGCTGCCGATGGAAAAAGTGTACCTCCCGAGCCTCGTATGTTCGAGGACAATGTGAACCGCCACCGCGCACGCCACCAGCACCCACAACACGAACGGCACGCCCAGCAGGTTACCCTCTCCCAAATAGGAGAACGCCTGTGGAATCTCATGCACCGGCAGACCGTTCG
The DNA here is from genome assembly GCA_020847895.1 of Bryobacterales bacterium. Lineage (GTDB taxonomy): Bacteria > Acidobacteriota > Terriglobia > Bryobacterales > Bryobacteraceae > CADEFT01. Next base: position 1,538 of record JADLBG010000643.1, on the reverse strand, counting down.
AGATAATCAGCGTCACGCCGCGGATGATCCCCAGCGTTCCCAACGTCACGATGAACGGATTGATCTTCAACTGCGTGGTCAGCAACCCGTTCGCCAACCCGCAGACCCCTCCGGTCAGGATGCCGATCATCACGCCCAGCCAGATAGGATTCCCCTTCGCCATGGCCATCGTTCCCAGCAGTCCGCCCATCGCCAGAATCGACCCTACCGACAAGTCAATCCCGCCGGCGACAATCACCAGCGTCATTCCAAGCGCCATCAGGTTGATCACCGCCGTCTGGCGCACCACGCTCGAAAGATTCGTCTTCGTCAGGAAGTGATCGGGCGATGCGATCGATAAACCTACAAACAAGGCAATCAGCGTAATGAACGGCAGCAGCCGCTGAATCATTCCTTCTCTCCTATCAGCGCCCCGCCGTCCTGCAACGTGGCCAGTGTCATGATCTCTTCCTGTGTGGTGCGTCCCGGCAGTTCCCCAGTCAGTCTTCCCTGCCGCATCACCAGAATGCGGTCCGCCACTTGAAGAAGTTCGGGCAATTCGGAACTCACCATCAGGATCGCCGCGCCGCTCCGCGCCAGTTCATCCATCACTTCGTAGACTTCCACTTTCGCGCCCACATCGATCCCGCGCGTCGGCTCGTCAAACAGGAACACTTTCGCTCCGCGAACCAGCCACTTGGCGATTACTACCTTCTGCTGATTCCCGCCGCTCAACCGCCCCGCAAGCTGCCGCGGCGATTCGCACTTGATCCGCAGCTTCCGGATGTACTCATCGGCAATCGCCTTCTCCTTTGCCGCGTCGAGAAGCCAGCCCATGCGGCACACCTTGCCGATGTCCGCCAGCGTCAGGTTATAACCAATCGGCAGCGCCGTCGCGAGCCCCGTTTGCTGCCGGTCTTCCGGAATCAGCGCAATCCCGCCCTCCACGGCTCCACGCGGCGAGTGAATCACCGCCGGCTTACCTGCCAGTTTCACCGTGCCGGAATCGATCTCGTCCAATCCGAACAGCGCGCGGCACAGTTCGGTACGCCCGGCGCCGATCAACCCCGCCATCCCCACAATCTCTCCGGCGCGCACCGAGAACGTAATGTTCTCGAGCGCCGGCTTCCGCGTCAGTCCCTCGACGCGCAGCAATTCCTCACCGGGAATCACGGGCTCGCGGCGGTACATCGCCCCCAACTCCCTGCCCACCATGTGTTGAATGATCCGCTCGTTCGAAATCTCGCGCAGTCCGCAACTGTGCACGGTCTCCCCGTCGCGCAGAATCGTGACGCGGTCGCCCACCGTCCGCAACTCCTCCAACCGGTGGGTGATGTAGATCACGCCCATCTTCCGCTCGCGCAGCGTCTTCACGATGCGGAACACTTCCTTCGTCTCGTGCTCGGAAAGAGAACTCGTCGGTTCGTCGAAAATCAGCAGGCTCGAGCCGTGCGCAATCGCCCGGCAAATCTCCACCAGTTGCTTCCCCGCCGGGCTCAACTTCTCCACCCGCCACCCGGCGTCCAAGGGAAAATGCTGCTCTTCAATCAACCGCCGCG
>JADLBG010000642.1 GCA_020847895.1 Bryobacterales bacterium | reverse complement strand
GGGCACAAGAGGGTAGGTCTACACTACATCGCGTTTTTCAGAAGCCATGATTGCAAACACGGCAGTTGCTCCTGTCCGGAGTCTCAAAATCGTCAAAATCGACCGCCCCGTGACGAACTTGGGCTAGCAACGTCAACGACACGGCAGACACCATCACTAATCCGGGAAGGTCCTTTGCAGCCGCCGGTGGTTCGGCGGTGCCTCGTTGGTAACGAGGTGATTGAAACGCAGAGGACTGGGAGAGTCGTTCAAGTAGGAGTCGCAGTCCCGTCTTTTAAGGGATCGCGTGCGAGGCTGCTGCAAGGCAGTGGCAGACTCGTTCCCTCGCTCGGGTGGCACCGAGCGATCAAGAGGGACGACGAAAGAACGGACGGGGAGAACCGGACATCGATAATGTCCATTACTGGTTGTCAGTGATGCGTCCCTGGGAAGGGACGAACGTGGTCATTTGAGGCTCGCTCTGGCGAGCGGGCTTCAAATGGCAACGAGCGGCAAGGCCGCTCGTGCAGCTCGTATTTGTTTTTTCGAAAGGATCGAAAGGAGGAACTGAGAAGCTCGAAAAGTGGCGAGGTTCCGCAAGCGGAACCTCCATACTTTGAGGAACCACTATTAAAGAAACTAGAGCGCCGCAGGCGCTTCTGCTCCGTGCGAGCTAGCGGCCTCGCCGCTGGATCGGTGTGTGAGCGGTGCTTGCGAAGCATGAGCGAGCACCACTGCTCCGATGCGCGTGCCTTCTTTGATAGCGAGCTTTTCGAAGGTTTGGAAAAGCGAGTTGCGCGGGCAATGAGGTTGCCAGCGCGTGTGTTGTCATCCGGCGATGAATGAAGTTCATCGCGAGTGCCAGCATATGCGGAAAGAAGGATTGAGGCTTCGGGGGATTGGCCGCTAAACAATCCCCCACTCCGCTGATAGCGGAAGGGCGTGAGGAGTGATGCAGTATCGCTGTGAGGCGACGACCGTCGCCGGATTCGTCCAGCAACTCGCCGTGGCCTATGTCGGGCACGGATACTGGTTCTACGTCACTGGGCAGATCCCTGAGAAGAAAGATCCGCTGCTTGTCGATGCGAAGCTCATCGAGAAGTACGGCCTCGGGATTGGCAAAGCGACAAGGGCGCGGCGGAAAGCCGCGGGACTCGCGAACATTCAATATCTCCGCTTCAAGCACCACTTCATCCTACTCGCGACGGCGGGCCGTCACTCGTTCTTCGAAGAGGAACGGGAATTCATAAGAGATGCCCGCGAAGTGCCGATCAAATTCGGCGGCTATGCCATCAGCTACCGCGCGGGCCATCCGCATGTGCGGATTGCAGAGCGGAAATATCGCGAACTGAAGGCCTACCTCTCGGATGTTTCAATTCACCGCCAGAAGGAGTGGCTCGAAGAGCAGTTCCGGCGATTGCCTTTCGAGCCTTATGCGCCAGTGCGGAGTCAGCTCTTCGGAGTCCTGAGAGAAGTGAACCGCAGAAGGACACTCGCGAGCTTCGAGCAACTCCCTTCGTCCTGCATTCGGGTCCGACGCCGCGTGGTCAGACCATTCGAATTGGTGGCGCCTGGAGAAATAGAAGCGGCGAGAAAAATACCGACTCGTACAGGTGACTCAAACCCGTTAGAGCGGCCGCAGCGCGGTGAAGCTGCCTGAAGCTGTAAGAATACCAGCGCATAGTCGAAACGGTGGATCTAATTTAGACCAAACTGTTTCAGCTCGATGCACGTCGTCCACCGACTCGCCAACTGCAACTACGGTAAGAGGAAGGTCCGACGCCTCTCGCTGTCTTCGGCTTAGTTCCTTAAAACGTTGTTGGAGAACCAAGGGGTTGCGTATGGACATTACGTCTACTGCAAACACTGTCCCGTTACCTTCTACGACGTAATCATATCGATAGGGACTTGTGGCCGGTGAGACCTCGAAACCTAGTTGCATCAGCCAAGACGCTACGGCACGTTCTGCTTCGATGGAGCGCAAGTGCGCTGCGCTGTGCCGCGTCAACGGGATTTCTGGTGAAGCAATTTCTTCTTCCTTCCGTATCTCCGCAACTACCGTAGTGCTAGCACCGAACAGTTCCAGCAATCGAGAAAACTTGATGATGTGGAATGAATGTCCGGTAGACGCCCGGCGAAATTCATCAACAAGTTCATATCTGGGGTAGAGATGCTGGTTTTCGCTTCGATGCCACCAGTCAGATTTCTCCTCACCTGAAACGAAAATGACACTCGTTTTTCGATGCGATCCTACCTCAAGGATCGTCATCCAAATCAGGAGGTCGCCAATTCCTTCGTCGTCTTTAGCGTTATCTTTATAACCCGGTGGAATCTTACTGCTGAATCGTCGAACATGTTCCTGACGAATGTCTTCCAGGGGCTTCGACGTATCGAATACAGCCTCAGCGGGAAAGAGCCGGTTGTAGAGAACGCTGACGGGATCATTCCACTCCCACGCTGCCAAATGGTCGATCACAGAACCCAACTGTTGGCGGTACTTCGAGATCAAAGCGTCAAGTTGATCTTCAGTTTCCCTGAGGTTCTCGTATTCCGGTACGGCCTCCAGCAGCGGATAATTCCCTTGTTGAAACGGTTGCAATTGCGACCGTCGACGGGACAGCCGTTGATGAAGCTCCGAGAGCTTCGTAACGCGGTTTCGAGCAAACTCCCGTGCCACTTGCGCCGGTATCACGAGACGCTTCTCATTCAACAAACCTTTGTAGGTGGCCTCAACTTGCGCCAGCGTTTGTGCTCCGATGCCATATGGGACGAGAAGAGCATTGGTATCCAGGACGATACATGCCGTCTTCAAAACTTCGGTTAGAGTCTGAGATCTCGATGTGAAGACGGCTGAAGCCTCGGGAAAAACTTTGTTTCCAACGAAAATATCGGTCGCCTTACGCTCGACTTGCAGCTCGGGGACGGTGTTCTTCGGATCTAGATCTTTGGCCATCGGACTATCGATTCAATCTACAACGAAATGCGTTGAAGTATAGGGTGACACCTTCAATCTCGCCGCAATGGGTAGTGGCGAGATTGGCCTGCGAGTAAATTTGGATCAACTTCAAGTGCTTACCGGCGAAAGGTCACGTTAGCCTGGCGCTGTAGTTCTCGACGGCGCTCAGCTTCGGTTTTTAAGGTTCTGTCCAGAGTGGCCTGGTGTGATTTCTCAAGAGCAGTCGAGACCAGACTCTGGACAGGATCGAAATCGGAAAGCGTCCGACCGGCCCCTGGTGCGAACCCGCCAAGGTGCTGGCTCTGATACTGCCGGAGGACGGCGAGAGCCCTATCTTCCTGTTCGTGGCTGATGTGGTGCCAGAGACGTTTGCGAACAATTCCGACGAAAATGGCTCCTACCCTTCCGCCGGTGCGCGTTGCGCGAAGGGCGGCACATACGAAGTTCCGAACGCTGGCCTCGCTGTGCTCAATCCAGCCAGCACTGACGGCCTCCCGGTAGAGCTTTTCCAAGCGTTCAGGTTTTTTGAGGTCCTCCGGCTGAATGTCGCGAAGAGTTGCGGGCCTTGAACGTTCCGTTCGAACACCAGACGCCGCGAAAGCGGATTTCTGGTTTTTAGATCCGTAAGGAGTTTCTTGTTTTTCTCTTGGGGGTGCAGATTGGGTGCATTTTTCGGGCTCTCGGGGTGCAGATTGATTCGCGACGCGCCTCCAGGATGCGTTGATGACGAAGTATGCACCATCGCGATTGAGCTTCCGCTGAAATGAGCCCGTGTCTTTTGTAATCCAGCCGAGTTGAATGAGTGCGGCACGGGCTGATCGCGCTGCCCGCTCAGATATCCGGCAGGTCTTGCATATCCAGGAGATCTTAACCGTTCCGGCGCTGCGCATTTGGCCGGAGCGGTCTAGGGATAGTCCGCGGAGAAGGTAGGCAACGATTGTTTTCGCGAGTGCTGGACGGGTGCAGCTCGCAAGGAAACGGAGTACCTGGCGGGGCACCGGGATGAGGCGCTTACCTCCCCTACTCCCGATCAGCGAAGCGAGGTCAAAGTTTTCGAGTGTGCCAGTCCCCAGTTCAATTCCGGTGTCGCTGAATCGAAGGAGTTCGGCCTTGGTGAGCGACGAGAGTTCCCGCGAGACGGACATGCCCTCCGGTAGACGAAGAAGCGCTTCGACCTCAGCTCGGCGGAATAGGCGTTGCCGGTTCCTGCCGCGCACCGTGGCTGAGCGGTCTGCGGCTTCTCTAATCGCAAGAAGCTCCAGGCAGGCGACGTAAGCCCGAAATGACCGAAAAGAGATCTTTCGTTTGCTGAAGGCCGCAACCGCCCCGGCGAGCTGCTCGGCTCGAATCAGTTTGTAACCGTCTTGAAGATGCACTTCCCCTATTCCTCCATTCCTGGAGGCAGAATCCCGACGAGAGGACGCAAAAATACGCTCGCGCTGAAAAACGCGATTGACGGACGAGGATGGCGGCTGTACTCTTTGACCTGTTCACAGTCTTGAAAGAGTGGCCGCTGTCGGTGCCCACCACAAACGAACCAGCTTGCAGGCTGGTTTTTTTGTGCCCAGATTTTGGTGTTCTGCCTTTCCTTCCTCCTTGGTTTCGGTTGTGCGTACAAGGATTTAACGCACTTAAAACTCGTTGTTCCGTACGGTCTTAGGTCCCGCAATCAATAATTTGCTGATGGGTATATGGGATGGTGGGCCAGTGGGTATGTGGGTAACAGGGTATATAGGACAAGCCAGTGCTCACGAACGGTTGCATCGCTGCGCGAGGTCTCCCTGGAAGGAAAGTGGGTAAGAGGGAAGAAGGGATAGTACCCACAAACCCACATGGGCAAAGTGAATCGCGGTGACTTTCGGCAAGTGTTGCCCACATGGTTCGATACCCAGATGGGTATATGGGTCAAATGCCACGTTCTCCTGGCCTTCAGAAGATTCCCCGTTGCGAGAGTTCCGCGGTTCTCTCATCCTCCGGCGAACGACGGTGGGTATGTGGGTAAGTTGGTATGAACCCATCTGGGCGCATACTCTCGCCGGTCGTCGAGCATTCAGGATTTAGATCATGGCCAGACCAGCACTCGGAAGGCTCATCGCCTTCGGGAACCAAAAAGGGGGTGTCGGGAAAACGACCACGACGATCAACGTCGCCGCCGCCCTCGCGCGAAAGGGCAGGTCGGTTTGCCTTGTCGACGTTGATAACAACCGCGGCCTGACTCGTACGTTCTCCGTTCCTGAGGAAGCATTCCGCTCCACGTTCGACATCTTCACGGGAGAGGCCGAGGCCAGTGAGTGCATTATAAAGGCCGAGTTCCAGACCCTGTTGAACGGCACCGAGGCTGTCGTTCATCTCCCCGAGCGATTTGCCATAATACCGGCGAGCCGAAGCCTTGAGAGCCTGGATCAAGTCATTGCGCAGCGTCCGAGTATCCGACCGGAAAAGAATTTTGCCCGAGCGCTTGCCGACCTTCGCTCATCCTTCGATTACGTGTTCGTCGACACTGCGCCGAATCTGACCACACCCACCGTTATCGCCTACAACACCGTCCCCTGGTTCATCCTCACAGCGCGTCCTGGGAAGACCGCGATGGACTCCCTTTCGGATGCGGTTCAGGATCTTCTACAAGTGAAACAATTTGGTGCGGAGGGACGGCTCTTAGGAGTGGTGCTCACTGAGGTTGATGTCCGGACGAGACTCTCAAAGGACATCGTCCAGTTTGTAGACGAAGAGTTCCGGGCGACTCTCGAAAACAAGAAGACGGTCAAGCTCGGATTTCAAAACCACATCAGCAAGACGATCGCGATAGAAGAGGCACCGTACGCGGCGCAGACCATTTTCGACTATCGCGCGAATTCACGCGCCTGTGCCGAGTATGAAGCACTGGCTGAGGAAATCGAGACTCGGCTGAAGAACTTCGAATCGCTCTTCGGCATGACGCGCGGCCAAGCAGATGAACAGAAACGTGCGGCGAACGAGTAGGGGAGGGGAGTATGTCAAAACCAAGTTTTCGTTCGAACGCAGTTTCGAAGGTTGATCTCACGAGCACCCTTCAGCGCGGTGCAATAACCCGCTTTCCAGAGCCACCTCCCGTGGAGAGGCCTCAACCGAGTCTCCCTGTAACGGAGCTTCCAATTCCACCTGTGAAGCGTCCGATTGATAGCCGGAAAAAGAAGCTAGCCCATCTGAAGACTCTCCTCGAATACGACGAGAAACGGGAGATCACCGACATGCTTCGCGACATAGCGGACATCGTCGGGCACAATATTCAGTTCAGCATCTTCAACCGAGGGCTCCTCCTTGCCGCCCTCGCGCAGAAGACGGAATTTCTCCGAGCAGCACAAAAACTTGCTGGGCTTGAGCGACCTTCGAATGGAGATGTAGAGGCGTTCCGCGAGTACGAAGCCCAAGTGGGCCAGCTCATCTTCCGTGCGTTCGACATCAATGGAAACGCGCCGCGCAGAGTGAAGTAGCAAGCATGTCTCCCCATGTGGGTATGTGGGTAAATACCCATATGGGTTGCGGCAGCGTTGCCCCCTTTTCGCGTCGTGCCTGTTTCGCTGCCACCGGCGGGAGAGTAGTGGCAGAATCCGCTCGGAGCTAACCTATTGGAAGGAAGCCATTTGCGTCTTCTGAAACGTTCGATTGAAAATTTCTTTACGAAAGACTTCCGGAATTGGCTGGCCGCCGGTTGAAAAGAGTATGAGCCTATTGCCGACATCACCCGGTGCCGCCAGGGCGTACCATGTTCCGCCGCTAACGGTCCTCCGTCCGAACGGCAAGGTGTACGTGAGGCGGCGAGATATTGAGGAGCGGATCGCATCCGTATTCCGCGACGATCCTACGCGATGGGTTCAGGAAGCGAAGAAGGATCTTCCAGCCGAAGTACTTATCCATCTCATCCGGTATGTCGCGCGGTACGACCGTAACACGGCTGGGGACCTGATCTTCGAGTTAAGCAAGAGAGTCCAGTCCGTTGTTCTTCGTTGGGCGAGAGGTTTCAGCCAGGTCGAAGCGGACAGAATCATAGAGACGATTCAGCGGGACATTATCGAATTTGTCCTCGCGGAGCAGCCTTCGCTTGGGAGTGATTTTCTAGAAGTTGCGTTTTCAGAAGCGGTGAAACGCAGGACGATCAAACTCGTCGCGAAGGCTCAACGCCTGCGGCCTGTCTCCCTATCGACCGGTGTTACGACGCAAGAGTCCGACCTTCCCGACCTGAGGCTGAATGGTCTTGAAGAGTTGCTTCGCTTGGATAGTTTGGCGAGCCGCCGGGAGATGCTCGACAAGGCTCGCGCAGCCGTAAAGGATCCCCGCCATTTTGAAGCCTTGCTGCTTCGCTATGGACATGACTGGCCTATCGAGTCGGAGAACGCCGACGTTCCGACTCTAGCTACGAGATTTGGTGTCTCACCGCGCCAGATTAGAAATTGGATCATGAAAGGGCTTGAAAGCATACGAACAGCGCTTGGGGTGCAGCTATGAATACTCAGCCAGTTGATTTTGATTACATCCTAGATTCCCTCATGCTGGAGGAATCAGAGCCGAACTACCGTGCGTTGACACGTTGGATTGAACAGTATCCGCAATTCAAGCAGGAGCTGTCGGAGTTCTTTGCGCAGTGGGCAATTCAGGCGGAACGGTTAGAGGAACCGGAGATTGATGCTGAACGTTTATCCAATCTTGCGGTCAGTCACGCGCTCGACATCCTACACCGACGGGAAAAGAATCCTCAGCCTACCAAGAGGGACACTGCGAGGACCTTGCTGAAAGCAATCGCCGCAGTCGGAATAAGTGCCGAAAAGATGGCCGCCAACGTCCGACTCGATTTGAAGTTCGTGAAGAAGCTTGATTTGAGAAGGCTAACTGAGTTGCCTGGCCATCTCTTCGAAGTGCTGGGAGAGCAGCTTGAGGCTCCCGCAGAAGCAGTTCGCAGCATGATAGCTGGTGGTCCGCCGCTACGTAATGCAGCCGCACAATTCAAGGCAAAACAGAGGCCGTTGCCCACCACCGAAACTTTCTTGGATGCCGTTCGGAACTCTACGCTTTCAGATGAAGATAAGGCTTACTGGATTAGGATTGTCGAGAATGAAAAGCGGAGTAGCAAATGAGCATCTGGGCAGAGGTTCGAGAGCAGGCACGCTTAAGGCACTATTCGCTGTGTGCGGATGCCACGGCAATCGTGCCGGCGAGCGAACTGTTGATGGCCGCTGCCCAGACGACTGGGATCGTAAGTGAAGCCTGTGCTGCTAGTGACGCGCTTCTTGACGGCGCAGAGGCTGCGCTAGATCGCGAACTGAAAAAGATCCTGTATTCGAATGTCACCGATCCTCGGTTAGCAGCATTTCACGTGGCGCATGAGTATGCGCACTTCTGGCTCGACGAAGTTCTGATCAAGTGCGATTCGTCCGATTTGGACCTTGGCACTCCAGCCGAACCGGAGATGTCACTCGTTGGTGAATCTGATGCCTATAGCCCCAAGGAACGGGCCGAAGCCCAAGCAAACTTGTACGCGAGAGAATTTCTTCTCCCTCGGGAAAAACTTCGGGCGCTGAGTTCGGGTGGCAGCTTCAATGCAGAGGAGATTGCGGGAGTGGTAGGGGTGCCGCTCGACCTCGTTCTGCAACAACTCGCAGATGCTCTCCTCCTTCCTGAAGAACCTGTTGAAGCGAGAAGCTCGGAGCCAGAGCCTGAGCCTGATCCGACTCAGGTAAAAGCGATCACGGCTGGGCGAGTACCATTTAGGGTCGGAGCCGGTCCCGGCACGGGCAAGACTCGCACGCTAGTCGGTCGGGTGAAATGGCTGATCCAGAATGGCGAGGACCCGAGTGCCATTCTTGTTCTCACGTTCTCTAATTTTGCGGCTCAGGATTTGGCGAAGCGCATTCGGGCCGAGCTTCGGGAAAAGGCCGCTGGTATCTGGGTGGGGACATTTCATGCGTTTGGACTTGAGCTGTTGCGAAAGCACGGTAGTGAGATTGAGCTTCCCGAACCGAGACTCATTGACCGTAGCAGCTCGCTTGATCTTTTGGAGCAACTTGCTGGCCAGATTGGACTCGATCACTATCTAGACCTCTATGAACCAGTCGCAAAGCTGCGAACCGTCTTCGCGTTGATATCGCGGGCAAAAGATGAACTCGTGACGCCGGAGCAATATCATGAGGCCGCAACTCGTATTGATGATGAAACAGACCGGCGAGCTGCGATTGAGGTAGCACGCGCATTCAAGGTCTACGAGGCCGCGAAGCACGCCAAAGGGCTCGTCGATTTCGGCGATCTCATCGCCCGCCCGGTGGAACTGCTGAGGGCAAAGCCTGATGTACGAGCCCTTGTCCGTGCGGAGCGTAAGCATGTTTTGGTGGATGAGTACCAGGACATGAATCGAGCCAGCGGCTTCTTCCTCCGTGATTTGGTTGAGCCAGGTATGGGTCCATGGGTAGTAGGCGATGTTAAGCAGGCGATTTATCGGTTTCGGGGCGGATCGCCGCTCAACATGGCTCGTTTCGCCGACGACTTCCCTGGAGCGAGTGGGACTGATCTCGGTGTGAACTACAGGTCGGGTGGTCGCATCGTACGCACCTTTCAGACCTTCGAACGTTCGATGACTACACGGGTGCTGGGTTCAGCTGTGAAACTCGAAGCTCAGCGGGGTGAGTCTATCGGCAGCGTGGAACTCGACATCGCTAGTACGGTCGAGGCGGAGTGCGAAGGCGTTGCAGCGAAGATTCGGGCGGACGTAGAGCGTGGTGGCAGCTATGGAAGGCATACGATTCTTGCCAGATCGCACGGCTCCCTCGTTCGTCTTGCGAGGCACCTCGAAAGTAGTGGGATACCGTGTCTGTACTTTGGCGACTTCTTCGAACGTGCCGAGATTCGCGAAGTTCTCTCGCTCCTGTCAGTCGTCTCGGAGAAGCAGGGACTTGGGATGTTTCGCATTACGCAGCTTCCCCAGTACCGGATCGCCATCGAGGATCTTCAGGCGTTGAGTGAATGGCGGAGAACGAATGACGTGACCATGCTGGCTGCGCTCGGGAGGCTGGATGAAGTGCCAATCTCGACCTCAGCCAGGGTTAGTCTAGAGCGCCTCAAGTCAGACTTGGGGCCGGTTAGTTTTGCGACACGGGCGCACGCTTTTCTGCTCCGATTCATGTTCCGAGATGAATCCTTTCTCAAGGAGATTTTCGAAGACAGATCAGTCGGAGGTCAGCAAAAACGACTGGCCATCTACCAGCTTTTGCAGTTCGCATTTGCGTTCCGTAGTGGACACAAGCAGGACCCTAAGAAGGCCCTCCTCGAACACATCCGGCGTTTGGAGATCCTAGACGAGGAGAAGCAACTGCGACAGCTTCCGGCGGCAGCCGCTGGGTTGGATGCTGTGCGAATGATGACGGTACATGCGAGCAAAGGGCTTCAGTTTCCGATTGTGCACATACCCTGGCTGAGCGCTCGCCATTTTCCCTACAACCGGGAAGACCCGAACACCCTCCCTCCTGGTCTCGTAGACGAAGATGCCCTGATGTCGAGGGCGGCAGAGGAGGAGAGTCTCTTCTTCGTTGCGATCTCGCGGGCGATGAACGAACTGCATCTTTCGCGAGCAGTGGCCTACGGCGGAGGTGCGTGGAAGAGCGTTGGACCGTCAGACTTTTTGGTCCAGATCGGAAATCACCTTTCGAGGCCCCCGGACGGCCAGCCGAACTGGACGAAGTCCCGGCTCTCTGAGCCTGAAAGCGTTCGTTTTCGGCCACCAAGCGAGCGAGACAAGTGGTCAGTCGCGGAACTTGAAACCTACTTAAGCTGTCCTCGGCGGTTTTACTATGAGGCCGTCGTAAACCTTGATGGCGGAGGAAGGACTACACCCTATCTGGATCTCCATCGTACGATTCGGGGGACGATTACGTGGATGCAATCGACACCTTCAAAAGCAGATCGTGATGCCGGGCGGGCAAAGCAGCTTGAAGGCGATTGGGCGAATCGACGTTTGATTGGTCATCCAATGGAGGAGATTTACCGAGCAGCGGCTGAACGGATAGCTGAAAACGCTTCGGACTTGATTACCGGAACAGCCCTCCCATTGGACCTGGAGCTCACGGTGACAGTGCAGGGCACCGATGTCATCGTGACATGCCGGGCAGACCATGTCGGACAGCTATCAACTGCCATCGAGGTTCATAGGCTGAAACTGACCAGCCTCGCCAAGGATGAATCGGGGAAGCTCCGATATTTTGCCATTCAAGAAGCTGTCCAGAGGAAGTACCCGGGGCGCAAGGTTGAGTTCCACCACGTGTCCCTCCTGACTAGGGATCGCCGCGATTCGACTGCGTCCGCCAAGAAGCTCGCAAACGAAACCGGCAAGCTTGGTGAAGCTATCACAGGGATACGCGAGGGCCGATTCCATCCTGTGCGGAGCGATCGCGAATGCCCGCGATGTCCATTCTTCTTCATCTGTCCTGCTCACAACCCTTCCAGCGAAGGAGCTTAACCAGCTCGGCACTGAAATCGTCCTTCTGCGATTTCCGGTTTTCAGACTCTCCCGGTTGAACCAAGTAGAGCGCCGTTTTGGGCGCAAGTTCACAAGGAGAGTTCAATGCCCACCGAATTTATTTTCGTTCACATCGGACGAGATGCCCGAATCGTCGAGCTACCGCTTCCTGCCGGACGCACTGGAGCGGCCCTCTATGCTGCCCTCCTGACCACTGGTCTTCTCGATGACGAGAATCTGCGGATCTTCATTGATGAAGAAGATAACGAGGTCATGAAGGACTGCGAAGAGGAACATAAAGGCTTGAAACACGGGTGCAGGATTCATCTAAATCACTGCAAACGGATCGAAGTTCGAGTGCACTACTTGGAGAAAACGGCTGAGCGCAAGTTCGCTCCAGGAACGAGAGTCCGAACAATCAAGCAATGGGCGACCAGAGAGTTTCACATCGACTCCAAGGATGCTCCGGAACACATTCTTCAGGTCTGTGACTCGAAGGAAAGGCCATCGAGCGACACCCCGCTGAGCACGCTCCTTAGGAACTGCGGCTGCGATGTTTGTTTCGACTTGGTTCCTGAAAAGCGAGTTGAGGGCTGATATGCAGAGTGTGGCCTCGCCCGATTCAATACTCCTTGCCGAAGACTTGAAATCACCCCAGTTCAGGCTCGGCGAAATCGAAGGTCGCTGGCGTTTGGTCAGGACGATCTGGCCTTACGTGGTCATCGCAGTCTCAACGGCTGAGCGGGGCCAATCGGTCCGCGAGGTAGGATTGCGATTCGAGTGCACGGGATATCGCCAAATGGCGGCAACAGCTCAGCCTTGGGACCTCACTACGGACCGTCCACTGCCACCGCACCGCTGGCCAAAGGGCAAGACGATCATTCCCTCCATATTTCGGCCTGAGTGGAAGGGAGCACAGTGCCTCTATCTGCCATGTGATCGCATGGCGATTGAAGGGCACAGCAACTGGAACCACGAGCATCCAGGGAGGCTCTGGGATGTTTCACGAGGGCTGATTTCTTACTTGGAGCAAATCTATGATCTCCTCAATTCGAGCGACTATACGGGCGCTGCTTGCGCGTGAACATCGAATAAGCTGTTCCAAGTCGTTCTGGTTCCAGCTCCTGAACGAACTTCAGCAACGGGGTGAATGGTGGCACGAGGCTGGGGCGTTCTTGCTTGGCAAGAAAAGATCTCAGCGACTCGAAATTACTGAGAGGGTCTTCTACGACGACTTAGATCCGAGTGCCTATAACTCCGGCGTATGTATCCTCCATGGAGACGCCTTTGCGAAGCTTTGGAAGATATGTCGAGAACGGGGACTCTCTGTTGTTGCCGACATTCACACTCATCCTGGGGCAGCAGTTCAGAGTTATTCCGATCGTACTAATCCCATGGTGGCGACACCTGGGCACGTTGCGATCATCGTTCCGAATTTTGCCCGTTTCCCGACAGAGGACAACGGCCTTGGCATCTATGAATATCGCGGTGGTCACGAGTGGATCAATTTCAGTGGTCCGCTAACGAGGAGGTATTTTTATGTTGGATTCTGGGGCTAGCGTCACACCTGACACTCTCCATCGAACAGCTAAGTATTTTATGGATACTGGTCGAGCGACGAGCCATCAAGAGGCCGTAGGGATGTTGCGACAGTATGGTCTCTCGATTCGAGTTGGTGATGAAGTGAGGACATCACGGGACCATCAACTTGCTTTGCTGACGCTGGTGAATGTGACCCGTAGAACCCTTCTCGGAGGAGTCACGGTCGAGGGCTCCCTGGACACGCCACTTATGATTCCGGTCGCGGAAGCGGACACTCTCGGGGAGGCGGTCAGTCAACTTGGCGGGCGCTGCTCGGAGATAAGTGAGGGGTTCCCGGTAGCCTGCATCGGGACCGTCACGGAGAATTCAAAGACGGGATGGAGGCTTACTTGGAGTGGTTGGCGGGGCGGGGTAACTCCAATCCGCGAGGAGCAAAGGCTTGAGGAACGAAATGCTGCCGGGCTGGCCCCTGTGTTGGCCGCCTGCGCCTGCGCCGCTGAGGCGTTTCTCTATCATTCTGGAGATCATGCCCTGGCCGGTAGACGATCTTCCGGCATGTCCCTCTGGCAGCCCGGAAACGACTGGCTGTTTGATGATCCAAGCGAGCCGAAAATCGAATTACTCCCGAATGCTCTTTGGCTGATCGGTCTGGGTAACCTCGGACAAGCCTACCTATGGATTCTTGGCGCACTCCCGTATCGGGGCGCGCGGGAGTTAACACTGGTACTGCAGGATCACGACCGTGTTGCGGTGGCGAACGACAGCACCTCGGTCCTGACGTCACCCGACATTGTTGGCAAGAAGAAAGCACGAGCTATGGCCAAATGGTCCGAGCGGCGAGGGTTTCGGACGATCTTGGACGAGAAGCCTTTTGGGACCTGGTCACGACGCGGCCCACATGACCCAGCGGTAGCGCTCTGCGGCGTAGACAACGCGTTAGCTCGCGCATCTCTAGAACAGGCAGGGTTTGGTTTGATTGTGGAAACAGGGCTTGGATCTGGGCCACAGAGCTTCAAGAACTTTTCGCTCCACACTTTCCCTGGTTCATTGCGCGCCGAAAAGCTGTGGTCGGCAGCCAATCCGGCAGACCTGCCTGACACGCCCGCTTATACACCATCGAGACTCCCTGGTCTGGACAGATGCGGTATCACGCAACTGGCTTCACGGACTGTTGGCGTGCCGTTTGTCGGTTTGATTGCTGGCGTATTGGGGATCTCGGAGTTACTTCGTCGGCTCCACGGTGGTGTGGCCCTGGAACTCGCATCGGGATCGATCTCGGCTCTGGAGGATATTGAAATCATCACAGCATCGGGCAGGGTTTATGAATACGGCTTTTCGAGGGTACCGTAGACCAACTGAGGTTGCTGTCAGCTGAAAAGCCGCCCGGTCCGGCCCGGCGAAACCGAGTGGAGTCGGCCTAGCTTAAAGCTCGTTAGGTTGGCAGTCGCAGATCACGGCCCGCGTTTGATCAGCTGCTCCAAA
This sequence comes from Bryobacterales bacterium, assembly GCA_020847895.1. Taxonomy (GTDB): domain Bacteria; phylum Acidobacteriota; class Terriglobia; order Bryobacterales; family Bryobacteraceae; genus CADEFT01. Next base: position 41,770 of record JADLBG010000642.1, on the reverse strand, counting down.
ACTGCTCCATTAACGGAGCGTCTGAAGCAGGCTTATGAAAACAGGGTGTTTTCTATCGCCATTCATTGACACCGTAGACGCGTAAAGATTGTATTTTCAATCCACAGTCGATTTCCCAAGCTGGACGTCGCGGGTTCGAGTCCCGTCTCCCGCTCCATCTTTTCTAGCACTTACAGCCAATTTGGGATAACCCACCGACCCCTCGTTACTCCGTTTACTCCATTAAGCCGACTTCGCCAATTCTGACGGCTGTTTCTGTTTGGGCTTCCTCTTCCGCCGTACGGCGGCTTCGAGGGCCCGAAGTGCGGCTCGTTTCTGCTCCAGGTCGGAGCTGGTGTAGACCTCCAGGCTGACGCCGAGTCCGTGGCCCCTCTGGTCCGAGGCGACCTTGGGATCGACACCCGCCTTCTTCGACAGGCTGGCGTTGGTCTTGCGCAACACCTGAAAGGTGGCCCACTCCATCCCGATCTTCTCCAGCACCGGACACATGTTCCGCCGCCAGATGTTGTCGAGTGAAATGGGCGTCGTGACCTTCTCGGACGGAAACAAGAATCCATCCGGACTCGGGTCCTGCGCCAGATCGGCCCACTGCCTCAACAGCTCGAGTGTGCCGTCGGAGATCGCGCCTTCGCGGGTCTTGCCGTTCTTCGGCGTGTTGAACTTCCGCTTGTAGACGCGTTCCTCCACCCGGATGATCTCGCCGTCCACCGACTTCCATCGGAGGGCCAGGATCTCGCCCGGCCGCATGCCTTCGAAGATCGCGAGCCTTGCGATCAACTTCTCCCGGAGGCCGAACGCCTCCAGGTACGTGTTTACCTCCTCTTCTGTGAGCGGACGCATCGCACGTCCGGGCTGGCACTTCTTCGGGACCTTCAACTCGGCCGCCGGATTCCCCGAAATGATGGAGTCCGATAACGCCAATTTGAAGATGCCGTTGAGGAACCACCGCAGATGGGCCACCACGCTGAACGACAACTCCGTGGCCTTCCGGTCGAGGAAATCCTGCAATTGATCCCTGCGAATGGTGTGGAGCAAATCCTGCCCGAACTCGGGGACGAGATGCTTCTGGACGATCTGCTCCGACGTACCTGCGGTTGATTCCTTCCAACTGCGGCGGCAAAACGGCAGGTACACATCCTTCGTGAACTGCTCGAACGTGTACACCGGCCTGGGCCCGCGTGACGTGCCCTCGTTGATCGGCTGGAGAATCGTCGCCATTGCGGACTCCGCCTCTCCCTTCGTCATCTTCGAGCACAACCCGAGCACCTTGGACCGGCGGCTGCCGTCTTCCCACCAGGAGGCAACCCACACGCGATGCCGCCCATGTTTGCGCGGCTGCAGGCTGCCCTTCTGGAAACGCTTTCGACGCACTTTCTTGCCTCTTTCCTGCGTCGAAGGCGTTAACTCTTGGCACGACCCGAATACTACCATTACCGGATCGCCTCCAGGTTGGCGGATTCCATCCACTCCTCGACCCATTCGCGCCTGATCAGGATGCGCCGCCCGACCCGGAAGCAGCGGAGCGGCGGCACGTCTTCGACCTTGCCGTTAATCACGTTGGACAGGTGCGCCTTCGAGATCTGCAAGTAGGCGGCGGCCTGCTTCAGCGTCATCACCGGCGTCAGGTCTTTCGTGTCGATCATGTCCCCTCGAAGTGTTCTGGCCAAAATGGAAAGATCTTGATGATATGGGTCTACGCGGGACCAGTCTGGCCGGTGGGCATCAACCGGCAGTTGACGGTGGTGACGCCGTTACCGGCCGCGGCCGTGGCCACGCCCACCATGGGCTTGCTGCCGGTGCCCGCCGTCTTCGTGAGCTTCGCCTGGCCGGAGTCCCAGTAGAGCTGGTCGCCCTGCGCGATCACGTCGGTGGTGACCTTGGGGAGTTCGAACACACCCTCCAACGTAACCTCCACGTCGGCACCGGTCGCGGCATCAAACGCCGCCACGCCCACAATAGAGCCGACCACGACCAACTGCCCGCTGGTGACGTCGGCGGGCGCCGCGACGGTAATCGTATTCCCTTCCTGCACGAAGTTCTTCATCTGTTCAGATTCCTTTCGGTGTGATGACAATCTGGCGGGGCGACGTGCTGCCGCCGCCCGCCATCTCGATTTCCTTGTTGATGGTGGTGAGGGCCGCCTGCATCTCCACCACGCTGCGGTACGTAATAGAGCGGCCCTCGAACTGGATGTGCATCGTGCCGCTGCCGATCGCTGTCACCAGCGCATCACGCATGCCCTGCAACTCTATGAGCGTGAGCGCCATGGCTACGCTCCGGGGTTGGCATACACGCCACGGAAGTCGAGGGCACCCGCGCCGAAGTCGAGACGGGCACGGATCTGCACGCCGTCAACTTCGAAGCCGGCCCGCGTCTCGACCTGCACGCCTTCGTTACCGGCGAGGTAGGCGTACTCGATGCTCGGGAACAAAACGGGATCGGCGGCGACGTACCAGCGGGTGGCCGACTTGGCGTCGAGCCGCGGATCAACGACCAGGGTCAACTTGCCGGCGAACGGGTTTACGTTCGCGGCCTGCGCCGGGTAGATGCTGGCGAGGTACTTCTCGGCGGTGCTTTCCAGGGCGGCGGGCACCACCAGGAACTTGGCCGCGATGTCGAGCGGGGTCTTGCCGTCCAGCCCCTTCTGCGACCGGAGAGCCAGGCGCGCGGCAGCCAGCGTGGTGTCGGAGATGGCGCCGCCGCTCGCAGCGAGGTTGCTGTGCGCGGCGTCGAACAACTTCTTGTTGTCCGACATGACGGGCCCGACGCCGTTGTTGCCGGTGATCAGGTCCACGAGGAACTGCGCCTCAAACTGCGCGGAGGCGGAAGCGAACAACCGGCCGATGTCGGAGAACGCCGAGAGGTTGTCGTTAACGATGGCCTGCCGATTGACGCCGAAGATCCGGCCGTAGGTGTCCAGCTTGTACGACTCGCGGCCTTCGGCGATGGTGCCGGATTTGAACTCGCCGTTCTCGTTCACCTTCATCAGCGTGGGCGCCTGCCCCAACTGGATCGAGTAACGGTTGCGGAAGTCCGGGATCGTGGTCTGGCGACAGATCTGTTTGATCGCTGCGGGCGCGGCGGACATCTGCTCCTGCAGCACCATGTTCGCTACGTCGCCGAGCAGCAGGGGGAAATCGCTCGTGCTGTGGAGGGCGCGGTCCACAATCGCCCCGTCGGACAGGCCGATGATTTCGATGCCGCGCAACCGCAGCACCTCTTCCGCCAACCGCACCATGCTGCGCCCGACGAAGGGCCGGGCCGCATCGCCGGGCTTGTGCACCGGGTTAATCCTCGTGTAGATGGCGTCCGCCATGGCGGTGCGCAGGAATACCGGGTCGTCGTAGCCCGCGGCGAGCGAGATCGGCTGCGCCGTACGGATCGGAGAACCGGAGCGGCGCTTTATGGCTTCGAACGCTTCGGCGCGCGCCTGGTCCAGGGTCAGGTTGCGGGCGATCATGTCGTCGGCCTGGAGGCCGGCGATCTGGGCGATCACCCGGATTTCGTTCTCGTTGGTGTGGTCCATCATTTCTCCTCTGACCTTCGCCGCCGAGTCCGCGGGGATGGCGACGAAGGAGATTTCTTTCGGGGTCCAGCGGGTCGCGGTAATCGTGCGCATGCCCTTGGTGGAATCCTTCTCGGCGCGGCGCTGGTTGATCACGTAGCCCACCGACAGCTTGCGCAGGATGCCCTGGCGCACGTCATTCATCACCGCCGTGGCGCGTTCGCTGAAGCGGATAGTGGCGGTGCCGCGTTCGCCGTCAACCTGGGCGGACTCCACCACGCCCAACACAGCGTTCACGTCGGAACGGTTGTGGGAGTTGAGGACGGGGCCGCCGATTAATTCCGAGAGATCCACGGCGGCCTGCGTCATGTCGAGCCGCTCCTGGTAAGCGCCGTCGAGATCCGTCCTGCGGACGGGCGCGTTCGAGGCGAACACCACCGACACGGTGCGGTTCTCCGCGTCGAAGGTGGACGGCTCCAGTGCTGCACTGCGAATTTTGAATTCGTTCATGTACCTCCTTAAAATGCGAAGCCCCGCCGGTGCGGGCGGGGCGGTTTGACTGGGGAATCCCCCACTCTGGAATTTCCATAGTCACTTGGGAACTTCCCAAGTCGAGCTAACCGGGTATCTGAGAAATTTCCTCAGATGGCAGCCGGTTGCCTTGCTGCGTGACCCGGCGCGGGTCGGAGTCCAACACGATCCCAGCGGCGTCGGTGGCGGCATTGCCGGACGCGATCTGCGCGTCCACCTCCGTCAGGTCGTACCCCAACGAAGCGACTGCCATCTCCCTCGACATCAAACCTGCGCGGATGGCCCGTACCATGGCGTCTACTTCGCGCTGGGGATCGGTCATCTGCATCGCCGGTGGCGCCCACGAGACGTTGCGCATGTACTGCTGCACGCCGTTCTCCGGCAACGGCAGCGTGCCGCGCACCACTTCCATCTCGATCCACCGTTGAAACAGCGGACGGCAAAGCACATGCACGAACTGCCACTGCACGGCGTCGATGTACTTTCGGAATTCGATCAAACCCACGCGCGCGGATGAGTAGCTCGTATCCGACAGGTCGCCGCTCAAGATGTTGTAGGGCAACCCAAGGCCGCTGGCGATCAGCCGCAACTGCGTTTTCGCGTACTCGGAGTACCCGCCCGTCTCGGGCGGATCTGAAAACTCCAGCGATTCGCCAGGCGACAAGCGTTGGATCGTGCCCGGCTCCAGGCTGGCGGTCCATGCACCATCGTCTGCCTGTGCCGCTCCCAACGGGTTCTCGTTTGGCGTAGTGATGAAGCCGGTCAGCAAAGCGCCCGTCTTTTGCTTCACCAGAGTCGCGCGGTCGAACTGATCCAGGTCGTTCAACTTCTGCATGATTGGAAGCAACGCTGAAACTCCATGTACTTGCCCAGGGAGCAGCGGGCGGAAGATCTGCGCAATTTGCGTAGTGGGAACGCGGGTGCTCCTCGGCAGCCGGAGGAGGTTGCCGGGATGCCATTCGTAGACGTAGAAGGCGGCGCGCCGGCCAGCCGAATCGAACTCGACGCCCGCGATCACGTTCTCCATATTTACCGTGGTGTCGATGAACTCGGCGGGAAGCAATTGCAGGCGGAGTGAGCCATCGGCGTCCGTCGTATACCGAACGAACACCTCCCCGTCGATGAACATCATCCTGGCGGCCAGTGCCTGAAGCCCGTAGAAGTTAAGCAGCCCATCGAGGTCGGCCAAGTCGGTCCAGCCATTCCATACTGTGAGCAACTCCGACTTCAAAGCCGCGTCCGTGATCTTCGGTAGCAGCGTGATCCCGGGCCCCACCACGTTATCCACGAACGCCTGGACAGCTCGCGCGGCCACAGGACTGTTGGCCGCCAGATACCGGGCGCGATTCCGGATCGTCGGATTCGGAACGACACGGCTATAGTCGGGCATGGGATCGTTCCACAGCCCGATATTCCGCCGATCCCGGACCAGTTCGCCACCCGAGCGCACCATCTCCTTCCGCTCAGCCGAGCGGGATTTGAACAACCAGTTCAGCATCGCAATTCACCTCTTGACGAAGACCGTGACCACCGAACCGCCATGGCCGGTCTTCGAACGCGCCGGCTGCGGGTGCCAGGTCTTGGCGCCCTTGGCGACAGGGTTCATCTGGGCGTCGCGCGGGACTTCTGCAGCATCGCGGAAATCAGCCTCCACCTGGCGCTTCGAGGCGAACTCCTCGGGCCGGTAGCGGACGCCTTCGGGCTTCACGTACCGGATACGGCTGTGGTTACCGACGCCGACATAGCCGGTGAGGATGATCCTGGTTGCGACTTCGGCTCCTGAAACGGATAGACGCACCCGTCCCGAGAAGTCCACGACTTCGACCGCGCCCACCTGCTTCCGCAGAATGCTCTCCAGTTGTTCTCCGGTGAATTGCATGGACACACTTCTCCTGTGGGTGGGCCCGGCTTTGCCCGCGGGACTTGGGCTTACTCCGACTGAGCGGACTGATCCTGAAGCAGGCGCTCCACTTCGAGCAGAACTGGGTGGATCACACCCATGAGGTCGATGATCAACATGATGGTCTCGCCCTTGTGCGCCCGCATCTTTGCCTTCTGCTCTGCAGTGCCGTCCTTCTTGCGGATTGTCCACGGCCGCTGCGTCGTATAGAACTTGCCGTCTTTGTCTTTTCCGATAGCCACCCAAAAGGACTCGTACTCCGGGAACTCGCCCGTGCGCTCGTTCATGAGCCACTTCGCCGTGTCCAGCACGTCCGCCTGAAACATCCTTTCGAAGCCGTCGGCGATCTCGGCGGCCAGCGACACGGGCAAGCCCCACTCCGTAACGCGGGCCATGACGGTGAGCCAGATGATGTTCTTCAACGAGTAGAACCGCCGCTGCCCGTGGCCAGGATTCTTCTCCGACGCCGGCGTGATGAGGCCCCGGTTGACCCACGTCTGGATGGTCGCCATGGTGAGGCCAGTGGCGCGCATGACGTCGGAATTCACGAACTGAGGATTGTTCTGGTCGATCACCATGTCGGGCCTTTCGTCATATCAAGTAGCATATGCTACTTGATAATCCAGCGTCAACCCCCTCTTCTTGACGACGAACTGGGATCGGTCCGGTGCCAGCCGGAAGAACTTTGTCGTGACGATTTCGTGACACGGCCATGACCCAGTGATGGACCAGCGCTTTTAGAATTAAAGAGATGACGCAGAAGATCCCTCTCCTGCTCGCGGTGGCGACGGTGATTCCCATCGGCGGGCTGAGCTGGCTGGCAATGCGCATCGTCCAACAGGATCGCGACGTGGAGCGCCAGCGGCGCCGGGAAGCTCTCGAGGTTAGTGCCGGTCGTCTGGCGCTGGAGATCGAGCGGAAGTTGCAGGAAATCGAAGACCAACTCGGCAAAGGTAGGGGCATTGCGCTGGCTCCGGTGTCCGAAGAAGAAGCGTCTGGCTCTCTGTTCGCGGAGGCGGAAGCGGCGGAATATCAACGCCGCGATCTGAATGGTGCTGCGGCCGCCTATCGAGGCCTGGCTAAATCGCCGAAGCCGCCGGTTCGCGCCGCCGCCCTGGTGCGGCTGGGCCGCGTGCTGCGTCAGCTCGGGGACCGGCCGGGAGCGCTTCAGGTCTACTCGAGCCTGGAGCAACTCGGCTCCGCAACCGTAGGCGGACAACCAGCGGGTCTCGTGGGCTGGCAAGGACGCTGTCGAGTTCTGGAGGAGGCGCGCGATGTTGAAGGGCTGCGAACCGAAGCTGTCAAGCTGGCGCAGGCTCTCGACTCGAGTCGCTGGCCGATCGACCGAGCGACGTTTGATCTCTATCGTGAGATGGTACGGGGCTGGGGCGCGGGGCCGCCATCCCGTAACGCAATCGCGCGCGTGGAAGCGGCGATCGAGCTAAGGCGCGCCTGGAACGGCGGTCAGCTCGCACCGCGGGGCCGGCGCATTCTCCGCGAGGCAGATGCGGCCGTGCTGGCTGTCTGGGATGGGGGGCCGCATAACCCGACGGCGTGGATAGCAGCCGTGGGGGAATTTGAGGCATCCCTTCGCCCATTGTGGGTCAACCAGCAACTGGCCCTCGCTCTCTACGACACCGATGGCCAGCCGATCTTCGGCGAATCGCGTCCGGGAGCGGTGTCCCTCACTCCCGGTGAAACCCGCCTGCCATTTATCGTGAGAGTGGCCTCGCTGGCACCGGAGCGCGGAGGCGGTCGCGTGGTTCTGGTCAGCGGGTTGGCGTTGGCGTTTCTGGCAATGCTGGCCGCCGGGTATGGACTGTATCGCGCGACGACGCGCGAGATCCTGCTGGCGCGGCGGCAATCCGATTTCGTCTCCGCGGTCTCCCACGAGTTCCGAACGCCGCTGACCTCCATGCGCCACCTGACCGACCTGTTGGTGTCGGGCAGCATCACCAGCGAGGAACGCAAGACGCAATACTACGAGCTGCTGGCGAACGAGACCGAGAGGCTGCATCGGATGGTGGAAAGCCTGCTGAGCTTTGGCCGCATTGAAGTGGGGGCCTACGCGTGGCATCTGGAACGCGCCGACACCACCCAATTCGTTCAGGGCCTCGTGGAGGAGTTCCGGCGCACGCCGGAAGCACGGGATCGCGTGGTGTCGTGCCAAGTAGAGGAGGGTCTTCCGCCAATCCAAGCGGACCGCGAGGCCCTATCGCGCGCGCTATGGAACCTGCTGGAGAATGCCGCCAAGTACTCGCCAGCGGGCAGCCCGATCCGCGTGGATGCGCGGCGCCAAGGCACCACGATTCTGTTGGCAGTGGAAGATGAGGGTGCCGGCATCCCGCTTGGCGATCGGGAACGTATCTTTCAGAAATTCGTGCGCGGTGCAGACGCGAAGCAGGCGGGTGTGCGCGGCGTCGGCATAGGCCTGGCTCTGGTGAAGCGGATCGTCGAGGCGCACGGCGGCTCGGTGCGGCTGGATAGCGCGCCAGGTCATGGCAGCACTTTTACTCTGGTTCTCCCATGCCCAGGATTCTGATTGTTGAAGACGATGTGGCGATCGCGATCGCGCTCGAGGACGATCTGCGTCTGGAAGGTCATGACGTGGAGGTGGTGCGGGATGGCGAGTCGGCGACGAAACGCGCGCGCGAGGCGGCCTTCGACTTGATTGTGCTGGATGTGATGCTGCCGAAGAAAGACGGCTTCGACGTGTGCCGCGAACTGCGCCGCACTGGCATCGCGTCTATGATCCTGCTGTTGACCGCACGTACGGCAGAAACTGAAAAAGTGCTTGGACTCGATCTCGGGGCCGACGACTACATGACGAAGCCCTATAGCCCCAAGGAGCTTCGCGCGCGCATTCGGGCATTATTGCGGCGGACGACACGGGAATCGGGCGAACCGACGACGATCAATTTCGGCGATTGCGAAGTGGACTTCAGCCGTGGAGAGCTGCGCCGCGCGGGAAGAGTGGTCCCCACCACTCCGCTGGAGTTCAAACTTCTGGGGCTGATGGCGCGGCGCGCGGGCCGTGTGCTGACGCGGCGCGTGCTGATCGATGAAGTGTGGGGCAAGGAGACCGCCATAACGGAGCGCGTTGTGGATAACCAGATTACGAACCTGCGGAAGAAGATCGAGCCATCGCCGGAGACGCCGCGGTATTTGAGGAGCGTGCGGGGGATTGGGTACCGGTTCGACCCCGACGCCGTGACGCAATCATGACGGTTTCATGGAGCGTTTCTGAAATCCGGCGTCTAGTCTTGACGCTGGAGGTGATGCGATGAAGTCAATCCTGATTGGAACATTGGCCGCGATTCTCGCGGCCGGGGCACAGAGCAATGAAGCCGAGCGCCAGCTTAAGGCGGCGATGAACGCCGAACTGGTGAACGGCGACTTGAAGACGGCGATCAAACAGTACGGCGAGATTGCCGCAAAGTATGCGAAGACGGACCGTAGTGTGGCGGCGACCGCGCTGGTGCACATGGCGGAGTGCTATCAGAAGTTGGGCAACGCCGAGTCGCGTAAGGTCTATGAACGAGTGGTCCGGGAATACGCAGACCAAAAGGAAGCAGTGGCGACGGCTCGCGTGCGGTTGGGCCGTAGTGAGGCCGCGGGACATCCTAACGGCATGGCCGCGCGGCAGGTTTGGACAGCGCCTGCCCGTCGAGGTATATATGGCGCAGTTTCACGGGATGGCCGCTTGGTCCCGTACGTGAATTGGGATGAGAATGGCGACCTGTTCGTGCACGATCTTGCCACCGGCGCCGATCGCCGCCTTACCAACACGGCGAGTAGGGACGAATTTGCAGAGGGGTCGGCTTTCTCCCGAGATGGCAAACAACTGGCGTACGCATGGCTCAACGGTAAGAATCGCTACGAACTTCGTATCGTTGGAGTGCAGGGTGCGGGCATCCCGGAATTCCGGCGGTTGTTCGACAACGAGGATGTGAGTTATATTTCTCCGGACGATTGGTCTCCCGATGGCAAATGGGTGGCTGTCCAGTTACACCGAAGGGACCGCAGTACACAAATCGGGTTGATTGCCATTCAGGATGGTTCACTGCGAGTCCTGAAATCTGTAGACTGGCGCGGACCAACCAGGGTCTTCTTCTCGTCGGATGGAAGATACTTGGCCTTTGATCTTCCTGCCAGTGATACCACAGAGCAGCGAGACATATTCCTTCTGGCGGTCGACGGTAGCGGGGAAATCCCAGCCGTAGTTCATCCGAGTCAGGATGTACTTGTCGGCTGGTCGCCGGATGGGAAGCGATTGCTTTTTGCCAGCGATCGCAGTGGTACTACGGGCCTTTGGGCCCTGGCTTTCGACGGAAGACCCCAGGGAACGCCCGAACTACTGAAGCCTGAGATTGGGCGGCATGAATTCATGGGTGTGACAACTTCTGGCGCCCTCTACTCCGCCATATGGAATTCCGGAGGCGGTCCGGAGATCCGTGTCGCCAGCTTCGATTTCACGGCCGGCAAGTTTCTATCAAAACCAGTTGCGCCAATACAGACCTTTGTTGGAGCCAACGAATCTCCCGATTGGTCACCGGACGGGAGGTACCTCGCATATGCCTCGCTTCGCGGTACTGTTGGATCGCGGTACTTCGTTCTCGGGATTCGTTCGGTCGAAACGGGCCAGATTCGCGAACTGACGCCGTCACCAAGTTTCGTTTTCTTTCAAGGGCTTGTATGGGCGCCGGACGGCCGGTCCTTGTTGGTCGGTGGGTTAGATGCCAAGGGTCGGCACGGAATCTTCCGGGTCGATGCCCAAACTGGACAGACTACGGTCATTGTGCCAAGGGAGGGGAACGATGGGCCGCACCATTTAGCATCCTCACCCGACGGAAAGAAACTGTACTATCGCAGTCACCCTCCTGGCGCCCGCGAAACTGCGGTGGTCGAACGGGATCTGGCGTCCGGACATGAAAAAGAACTGTTCCTAAACCGGTTCATCGGCTCCGTCCGTTTGTCGCCGGACGGTCGTAATATCGCTGCTGGGATTACGGATGAGTCAACGAAGTCCGCGGCAGCAGTAATGATCCCGGTGTCAGGTGGCGAGCCTAGAGAACTAATGCGCGTCGATGAGCCGACCAACCTCACGGGTTTCACCGGCCAACTGGTCGGCGTCGCCGGCTGGACGCCGGATAGCCGCTCCGTACTGCTTAGGAAGTCTTCGCCCGCGGGCAGGCAAAGCGAGACATGGTTGGTTTCCCTCGACGGCAAGCAACGCAAGCTCGATCTAGATCTGGGAATCGGAAGGAGAATTCCGCAAATCCGCTTACATCCCGATGGGCAGCAAATCGCCTTCGAGATAAGCGGGCCACAGAAGCCCCCTGAAATCTGGGTGCTGGAGAATTTTCTACCTACGCTCAAAGCGAGCAAGTAATGCTGCTGCTACTGGCTATCACAATTCCTCTGGGACTGGACCTCTACCTTCCGGTCCCGGAGGACAACCCACTCACCGCCGAGAAGATCGAGCAAGGGCGGCGGTTATTCTTCGACAGCCGCCTTTCCCGCGACGGCTCCACCTCCTGCTCTTCCTGCCATCATCCCGAGCGCGCCTTCTCGGACGGTCGCGCAATCGCGATCGGTGTTTTCGGTCGCATCGGGCGCCGGAATTCGCCCGCGCTGATCAATCGCGCCTATGGCCGACTCTTCTTCTGGGACGGGCGATCCGCATCGCTCGAAGAGCAAGTACTGAAACCTATCGAAGACCCCAACGAAATGGATCTGCTGCTCGCCGAAGCCGCGGCGCGCATAGGGCTAGCGCCCGACCAAATCGCTCGCGCGTTGTCGAGCTTCGTCCGATCCATCCTCGCCGGCGATTCGCCCTTCGACCGCTACATCAACGGCGACCGCGGCGCACTCACCGCCGAACAGCAAGCCGGACTTAAACTGTTCCGCGGCAAAGCCAACTGCAGCGCGTGCCATGTCGGCCCCAATTTCACCGATGAGCGTTTACACAACACGGGCGTCGCCTGGCGCGACGGCCGGTTCACTGACGCCGGGGCAGGTCAGGGTAACTTCAAGACGCCGACGCTCCGTGAGATCGCCCGCACTGTGCCCTACATGCATGACGGCAGTCTCGCAACACTGGAAGAGGTGATCGAGTATTACGATCGCGGCGGTAATCATAGTCCAGGGCTCGATGCTGAGATTCGTCCGCTGCGCCTTACTGCTGTCGAAAAGCAAGCTCTTATCGCGTTCCTGCGCAGTTTGAACGGGACAAGCATTGAGCCAGGTAGGTAAGCGCGTGCCATAGGATGAGCGGCGTCGAAGTGCGCTTAGCCCGCCATCCACGCGCTGCGGCTGACTCGCGTCGCTTGGCGTTGTTGGCCAACAGGGGCGCACTGGGCCGCGATCCGGTCGGCCTCCGCGTCCAGGAGCAGCCCCATGGAAACGAGTGCCCGTAGCGCTGCGTACGCGTAGACACGCGCGTCGAGCGCCTCGTGCCGGACACCTTTCTTCGGACGCCACTCGCGGATCGGCTGGCCTTTGCTGTACGTGGTTGCGAGCGCCTCGCCGAGCAGTTGTTCGAAGTATGGCTGTTGGCGGTCGGCAGGAAAATGCGAATAGCCGGGCGTGCCAGGCTGGGCGTTCCGGAGACGGCCCATAATTGTCGCCTTCGCCGAATCGGTTCCGACGATCCAGGGACGCTCGCCGCGGATGTTCTTCGCGGTCGGCTTCTTGGGCCACACCGGATGGGGGCCGCCTTGTCCTTTCACGGCGAACACGCGCCGGTGATACCGAGTGCGGCAGAAGTCGTAGACGGCTTGGGATTCGTAGCCGCTGTCGATGCAGCACGCGATCGGCAGGATGATGCCGTTCTCGTGACGACGTTGGCGCTGGAGATACTCGTCCAACTCAGCCCATAGCGCCGCACCTGTAGGGTCGCCTGGAAACACACGGTACTCGATGCTCCACGATTCCTCGCCGCGGCCCCAGCCGACCAGTTCCATCTCGAGCCGGTCGGCCTGGACGTCCACACCGCAGCTGAGTACGGCAGCGCCAGCCGGAACGGGCGCGCGGTAATGCTCGCGACGGGCCAGCAGTTCCAAGATGTCTACGGTAGTCTGCGCCTCATCGTCCCACGCCTCCGCGAGCACCGTGTTTACGAACTCGCGAAGAGTTTCGGGCGATTTCTGGTCTGCGATGAACTTCCGCGCGATTGATCGGAAGTTTCTCCAAGGCGAATACAGGCTGCTGATCCAGAAACCGGCAATCCCGCTGGAAGGCCTCGCGGCTCGCCACTCGCCGTGCTTCAGCATCCACGGCTTCTGGTGGTCGCCGATCATCTGGCCGCAATGCTCGCAGCGGTACTGCGCCTTGTCCGGATCGCCTTCCGGCCACTCGACGTTGATCCAACGAAGCACTTGATGCATGCCGCACAGCGGGCACGGCACCCAGTACATCTGCTGGTTCGATTCCAGCCAGGCCGACTCGATGCGGGATGCGCCCTTCACGGTGGGCGTCGAGCACAGGACGATCTTGCGATTCCAGAAGTTCGCCGTCCGGGTGATGGCGAGGTTCACCGGATCACCTTCGCTGCCGGCACTCGCGGGATAGCGGTCCACCTCGTCCAGCAGGCAGTACCGGATGCTTCGCATGGCGAGTCCGGCCGGTGAACTTGCCGCGGACATGGTGATGCTGCCGCCGGTGAACTTCTTATGCAGGATCGTGTTGTTCGAATCGCGGCTGCGGGCGTCGGCGATCTTGCCGCGCAGGGTGCCGCAATCCCGCAGCATGGGCGCCAGGCGGTCCTTGGAGAACGCCTCGCAATCGGCATCGCGCGGCTGCACCAGCAAGACCGGGCCGGGATCCAGGTCGATGATGTAGCCGACGAAGTTCTCCAGGATGCTGGTCTTGCCTAACTGCGCTCCACTCATCAGCACCACCTGCTCGCACGGGTGGTTCGGACTCAAGGCGTCCATGATCGCCCGCTGGTACGGTGCCCGGTCGGTGCGCCACTCGCCGCGTTCGGCCGCGGATTCGGAACTCAGGCGGCGGTTCTCGTCTGCCCACTCCGAGACAGTGATGTCGGGCGGCGGCAGGACCACGTCCGCCACGAGCATCTGAATTTCTTCAACGCGCATATTGGATGTCGGAGTGGACCGCCTTCAGGAGGGCGTGCATCTCGCGCTTCAGGGCATCGCGGACCTGGCGCTCGTCGGTAAACGCGGTTACTTCCGGCGCCAGTTTGTCGGGCACGGCCAGGATGCGCTCCTTGAGCACGACCAGGATCGCCGCCCACCGCTCCTTCACGATGGCGGTTTCGATCAATTTACCCTGCCGGGTCTCGAATTCCAGGCGGCGCAGTTTCGCCCGGAACACCATGTCGGCCAGCTTCGCCTGGGCGTAACTGGTCGGCGGCTGCTGGCCCTCGGGCGCGGCCTTCTCGGCGGGCTTGTCGTCCAGCACGGCGTCGGTCGCGGTGACGTCCACCAGGCGCCCGCGCATGACCAGGACGCCCGCCTTGTACAACTTGCCGATGTACTGCGGGCTCTTGTTTCGGTGCCGCGCGTACTGCGCCTGGGTCATCAGGATGGGGTTTTCAGTCATGGGTCAAGTCTCGCTGGTATAATTCGAATGACGAGGTGATACTGTGGCCCAAGTGAACCGCCAGCACCGGGAAGGTGAGCCGGACAACCGCCCGGCAACCGTGCCTTATGCTGCCTCGGGACACCCTTCCATCGAACAACTGATGGCAGAACAGGGCACGGGGCCCATCACCGACGTGTCCGTGCTCCACGGCGATTTCTGGCCGGAAGAAGAATCCGTGGAAGAGTTCGTGGCGACGATCCGCGAATGGCGCGGCCACAAGCGGACTGACCCGTCCGCATGAACAACGTCGTCGCCGATACCGACGTCGTTTCCTACGTCTTCAAGAACCATCCTTTCGGCTCCCGCTACGATGCGGAACTGGCTGGCCGCATCATCCTCATATCGTTTATGACCGTCGCAGAGATCGAGCGATGGGTGCTTCAATACCGGTGGGGAGACCAGCGGATTCAGATGCTGCGCACATTCATGCAACGGTTCACGGTGGTGCCGTCGAGTCCGGATCTCTGCCGAAAGTGGGCCGAGGTGATGGTGTCGTCGCAAGCTGGCGGCCGCAGGATCGAGAGCGCCGATGCCTGGATCGCCGCCACCGCGCTGCTGCACGACGCGCCGCTGCTCACCAACAACCGGAACGACTACCTCGGTGTGACGGGCTTGACGCTGATCTCTCACGCCCCGTAACCGCCGAATCAACCCATCAACCTCTTTTTCGGCGCTGCCGCTGCGCCGAGCGTGCCATCCTTTTACCCGCGGCGCGGCTCGCGAAAAGGGTCCCGACGCCACCGGTCCCGGCTTGTGACGGGTTTGCGATGTGACGGCTTGTGAGGGGTTTTTCTCAAAAAGGGTCCTTATACGCGCGGGGTGAAGATTGTTTTGAAAAAAAGCCATCACAAGCCGTCACGCTTTGAACCCGTCACGGGATTTTAGGCCGCGCCGCTTTCCTCTGCGCGGAGGGCGATCCCGCTGTAGACCGTGCCGTACCGGCGATGCTCTTTCGCGAAGCCCTTATCCTTCAAGCGCCTGCCGAACAGCGTCTCGGTGATGGCGTTCTCGCCCGCGCCCTCGGCCCACTGTCGGTAGCATTCATAGAGCGGACGGGCCCTCCCGCTGAACGAGTCCGCGACCACACAGCACTCCTCGATAAAACGACCGAGTTGGTCGTTTTCGGACCTCCAGTCGTCGTTGGCAGCGACCACCTCCGGCGGTTTCCCGAGGCCGTACTGCCGCCAAACCTTCGCGCCCTCGACGGCCCAAGCCAGGATACCTTCGGCTTCCGCGAGCAGTTTCCGCGGGAGGCTCTTGTCGATTTCTTCGGGCGGGATGGTGACGGTGAATGGGATCGGGTGCAGGCGGTTGAAGGTGGCCTGGTCGTCCGCTGCGCGGATCATCGGCTTGGAGTTCGTGTCCATCCACAACTTGTGGGTCTCGAGGAACTCGATCGGGTTCTCGTATTTCCGGGTGGCCTTGATCTTCCCCATGCCCTGCGTGATGCGCTTCAGTTTGCCCTGCGAGAGACGCTGGCCCTCCTCCGTCTCGGACGTCATCACGAACCTCGCGCCGCGCAGGTCAGCCAAATCCGCCTGCGTGTTGTTGCTCTCCTGCCGTGCCATAAGCGTGTCCACCTGGAGCAACACGGAGTACTCGTCCAGCAGGTGGAGGAATGTCGAGAGCAGGGTGGTTTTGCCGTTATTGCCGGTCCCGAACGGCACGAACACGGCCTTCTCCTCCGTGGTGCCGGTCAGCGAATACCCGAGTGCCCGCTGAAGATAACCCACCATGCGTTCGGCACGGTCGAGGTCCGGTTCGGACGCGTCCGGGTGGTTGCCCATCATCCGGGCGATCACGCTCAGGAACAGCGGGCACCCGACCTCCGGGCTGTAGTTGTAGTGCACCAGCTTGGTAATCAACTGGTCCGGGTTGTGCGGTGCCAGTTCACCATTGCGGAGGTCGAGGGTGCCGTTCAGGAAATTCAGCAGGAACGGGTGCGTGTCGAGTTGGTCGGGCGTCACCACCAGTTCGCATTCCGCCATCGTGAGCATGTTGGCAATTCGGCGGGCGTCAAGGGACGAGTACGCGAACGACATGTTGTCCTTGTCGTCGACGTCCGTGGCTTCCGCCAGATACGCCAGCATCGTCTGCTTTGCCAGGCGGCGGGCGGCACCCCGGTCGTCCACGGCCCAGCGGCGATCATCCCACACGAGCCATTTGCGGAACGCCGGGCAGAAGCGGAGGCGGTTACCGAACTTCAGGATCAGGCGCTCGGCGTTGCCGGTATCGTTCCGCAACTGCTTGAGCAGGCTGCTCGTGTCGTCCGCGACGACGGGAGCGGCCGCGACCGTGGGCTTCGACACGGCGGGTTCTCGATCGGCGGGCGTGGGGGGCGGGGCCTCATACGCGGCGGTCCGCTCCACGATGGCGTGCAACTGCTCGCGCGTGCCGCCGGCCTCAATCCAGTCCCACAGATCGCCCTTGGGCGGCAGACCGGGCAGGCGGATGATCTTCACCTCTCGCACATGCGCCGCAACTGCCTTGCTGACGACTTGGCCGTGCTTCTCACCTTTCTCATCGTGGTCAACGATGACCCGGACGACCTTACCGATTAGCGGCTTGGTGTATTCGCCGGACCACTTGCCCTCGCCGTCGGGCGCGCACGTGGTCACGATGCCGAGATCGGCGGCACCGCGGTCGGCCGCCTTCTCCCCGTTCACGAGGAAGACTTCCTCTGCCGCAGCCAACCTATCCAGCCGATACAGGATCGGAACCTTGCCTGCCTGATTCCGCGAGATCCAGCCGCCGTTGGACGACAGGGCATACTGCCGGAACGTCTTGTCGTTCTGCTTATCGATGAACCGGACCTTCACGTACGAGAACTTGCCGGCCGCCTCGAAGTACGGATAGATCGCGTTCTGCTTCCAGCCCTTCTCGGACTCGACTTTCTCGATGCGCTCGCGCAGATACTGGTGCTGCCACCCGAGCAGTCCCCACTTCAGCGGCGGTTCCGATTCGCCCGGATGAAGATCGGGGCGGCCGACAATGCGCCTGACCTCCCGCGCGGCGGTCCGGAAATCGGCGTTGGTCAGCGCCATCTCCAGGTCATGGACCGAACCGCCGCGCCCGCACTGGCTATGGCAGCACCACAGGCCCGTCTCGGCGTTCACCGCGAAGTTCTCGTCCTTGCCGTCGTGGATAGGGCAGGAACAACGCCACTCCCGCCCTCGCTGATTCAGCCGCGGCAGCCTGGCTGCGTAGTAAGTGGAGATCTCCGACGCGGTAAGATCGCCGTTAGACGACGCGACCATACTCACGGCTTCACCACCTCGCGGATGGTCCGCCGCTGAACCCGCATCATGACGAGCATGGTGGTCTCGACCTCCGGGTCATGCCGGCCGTCAGGATCGGCCAGGCGCAGCAGGTGATCGATAATCTTCTGCGTGGTGGCGCTCGGCGTCCCGCGCTTGGGCGCACGAATCCTCTTCTGTTTCACGTTGGGGTTTCCTCACGGCTGCCGCTGGGGAAGCGGCGCGATTATGCCGTCAGGATGGGAAGCGCAAAATGGGGAACCGCCGTTACTCCATTTACTCCATTAAGGACGGCGGCGAAAACCGAGCACGAGGAATCAGTGAGTTACGTGGCCAAGAATCAACGCCTTGGACGCATAAGTCTTTTGTTTACAAACGGCGTTTAATTTCCCAAGCTGGACGTCGCGGGTTCGAGTCCCGTTTCCCGCTCCATAACCCCTTCAGTTTGTGCGCGTTAGGCGCAATCGCGTCCGCTTCTTTGCGGCTGGTGACTCCGTGGGACTCCATTCGCGGTTTCTTAGGTCTTAGGGTGTGAGTCCGAGCTTGTCGAAGAGGATCGCGTTCCTTTTCTTGTCGTCTCCGAGGAGTTTTTTCGAACGGGACGATGTCGACGTAGACCCCGTAGTTGTCGTTGTACCCGAAGTAGCCGGCGGCGTCTGCCGTTTGGCGGAATCCTGCCGCTTTCGCCTGTCGCTTACAGGTTGGTGTGAGGTCGCACACGATGTATGCGAAGAATGGCGTCCGATCGGGGATGGTGATGGGTCGGCCGTTTCGGTCCTTGGCTTTGCCGTCTCTGATCCTCTCGATGTACGCGTACACCTGGCTGATGGGGTTGTCGTCGCCGTTGTAGTCGTCCGGGACGGGTCGTTTGAATTCGATTATCGTGACGCTGTTGAATGGTGGTGCTGATTCGACGAACGCGCTCGGAGCGTGGAAGATGATGAGGTCTGGCCGGTCCGTACTCGCGACGGTGACGGCGTCCGTCATCTTTTTGAGGGCGAGATCCGACGCGAGGTAGTGGTGGTACACGAGGCGTTCGTCGAGAACCCACAGGTTCATTCGCTCGGGCGCCCACTGACTCCCCTCCATGCAGGCCACGTGGCGCTATGCGCCGTCGGCGGCATGTTGGACGGCATTTTCGGTTCCGGTGAAGATCGTCATGTATCAGCTTGGAGATCTGTGAAGATCGTCGACCGTTCAGAAGAAGTGGAGCCGGATGGCAGCGACCACCACGCATCGGACCACATCATGAAGGCTCCTGCAAAGGAAGCAAGCCAGGCGAAGCGGTCCAGGCCGGCGTACAGCGCCTGGGCGAAGAACTGGATGTTCTTTTCCATCATTTCGCGACCGCCCCCACGGCCTGTAGTCAATGCCTTTATCATCTCCGGAGCGCCGTAGCCCAGTGGGTTGGCCATGATCATTGGCTCGGCCTCGCCCTGCGCGATGAGATTGTCCAGGATCACGCTGGCGTTCCGGCAGCGATCCATGAGGCCGAGTCCTGGCCGTACCCGTGAAGGAGATGGAGAACGGGATAGGTGGTCCGGTCGCGTGGGTCGTAGCCGGGAGGCATGTAGACGTAATAATCACGATCATCGCCGGCCACGGCCGACTTGTAGAAGTTACGTGTGACCGTACCCCGTGGCACACCACCCGGCTCTCAACTGACTGGCCCCGGTACGCGAGCCAGACTCTGTCCGCCAGCCTTGAATCCCGGCTCTGACATGGGATATGCTGGGCCCTGGAAGGTGGTGCCGTCCAAAGAGAACGAATACCCACAAATGTTCGGCTCCAGGGGCGGTGTGGTCACCGTCCAGACTCCCAGTGACGCAACCGCGCCCACGACTGCTGAGCACGGATCAGCATGGCGATGGGAGAACCGTATTCTTTTCCATCTGCCGGCCCGTCCAATGTTTCTCGATGGATTGGGTGAATTCAGGCCGCACCAACTTGGCGCGCTTCAACAACCAGGGTTCTTCTTCGCGGCGCAGATAGATTCCCTCAATCGGCTCCGAGCCGAGCCGGGAGGCTGTGGAGTTGAGGAGGCGCTTGAGGTCATCCAGTCCGAACCGGCCTCTTGCCAGCACCGGCACGGCAGCAACCCCCACCCGTGCTGTCCAGTCATCTCTGCGGCGCGAAATCCAGAACCTCCCGGCTTGCCTGTCATACACGTCGATGGCGAGAAAGTAATCAGGCAGGCGGTCATAGTGCACGGAGTGAACGGCGAAACACCATTCTCCAAACAGAATGAGATTCCCCTGCATCGCCTCCCATAATGCGTTCCGGCGTTGCGCCAGCCATGGCCAGAACGCCTGAAACTGAGGGTGAGCGCCCGCGCACAGCACGGTGCCGCGGTTCCAGACAACAGGCTCCGCCGTGTCATCAAAGCCAATCCCGATATTTGCGCCATCCGCCTTTTCCTCAATGACCAGGCCGCCTTCCAGAAACAGGGCGCGTTCCTCCGGAGAGAGCACCTTGTCGTCCCGCGGGAGACCCGGACCCAGCCATGCCAGGTGCGGTGTGCGCGGAAACTTGTGTAAGATCCTCGCCATTCAATCCTTCTTTTTTCCAAGGTAAATGGATTCGATTTCATCGGGGCAAAGGAACTCGACGAAAATTCCGGCTTCGAAAAGAGCCTCTCGGAAGCCCCACCATTTGCTGTCGGCAGCCTGGAGAATGGGAGGGTGTTCTGAATGCCTGGCGGCTACCGCCACAAACTTGCGGTCAGACGGGTCGAAGGCGGCGAGGTCCGTGAGATCAGGGAACTCCACATAACCCCGCTCCCCGTGACGATTGATTTTTACGCGGACGACCTTTTCCGTCCGCCACAGGTTATCATGCACCCACTTGAAGAACGCATCTCCAACGCCGGGTTGTCCGCTAAACGAGCAGTACTTTTTGTACTCCCCGAAAATCTCCAGGCCGGAGTCCAGGGCGAGCCTCCCGGTCTTCGCTATCTTTCGCAGAGCTTGGGAACACGCGTTTGCGCATATTCTCGATCCGCCATCCCGGCGGTTCGCGATGATCACCACGTTCGTGTCCACTACGCGCAGATTGGTTCGGCTCGAGGCGCGCCGCGGCGCCTTCCTACTCATTCCCGAACCGCCTCGCGCCTGGCGGCAGCATCCATTCTCGCCGCCAGTTCACCCAACTCGTCGCCGAAGAACCCGTCCGGCCAGTTCTGAATCTCGCCGTAAAGATTCACCTCGAGCGGGTGAAGCTCCGCTCCGTTCTCGCCGGACTCACAGAAATACAGAGCAACCTGGTCTGGCTGGATGGCTCCCTCCGCAACGCGCCGCTGCAATCTCCGTAGAAAGTGTTCGGAATGGCTCTCGACGATTACCTGAATGGATCGGTCCGCCCCATCCTCCCGGGACCGCACCGCCTCGATAAACAAATCGGCAAGCGCGGTCTGCACGCTCGCATGCAAATGGATCTCCGGTTGTTCCAGCAGGATAGTGGTATCCGGGGCAGCGTGGAAGCATTGCACCACAACAGGCAGGATTTGGGACACTCCGAATCCGACATCCGTCAGATTTACGGTCTGCTTCGATTTGGGAGTTCGAACCAGCACCTCGAATTCCTTGCGGTGTGCGGCGATTGCCTTGACCTGGAACCCATCGAGCAACCCGAGATCCTGGAGCCATCGTGCGACCACCGCCTGGAAGGGTTTCGCGCGCTGCCGGTAACCGGCGCTGATCTTACGGGACGCCGCTGCCAGCATTGCTTCCACCGCCCTTTCCCCACGCCATCCGACGTGTTCCGGAACCTCCCCCGACCAGACGTAGGAACGTTCCGGGTAGGTTCTGAGCGGCCCCAGGTATTGAATTCGCTTCAATTGCCGTTCCAACGCCAGCGCCAAATCGCTGGTGAAGACGGCGTTCCGATAGTAGGCAGCCACTTCGTCCGGGAATCCGTAGAAACGGACCGGTTCCGGCAGTTTCCAGGCGCGTCCCCGATTTCGCGCGAGTTTGTAATTGCCGGCGGACAACTCGTACTCGACCGAGGGACCGCTCCCGGCTGCTTTCATTGTGACCTGAATCCCTTGGCCATCGTTTTCAAAGTCGTAACGGAAGAAGGTGACGGACTGCCGCCCGCCTTTACGGTCGGATGCGATTTCGGCGCTGAACTGGATTCTCTTCCCAGCCACGCTCGCTCGCGTCACGGGGTTCCGGATCACCAGCGGTTCGGGCAAGAGCCATTCCACCGCGAACCGGATCTTGCGCCCCAGGTCGTGATCATAAACCAAATCCCGATAAGTCCCCAACTCCACCGGTGTATTGCGATCGCCGGGATGCAGAACACGGCGGCGATCCGTGGACTCCGCGGTCTGGCGGAGCATGAGAAGGAATTGCAGCAGGCTCGTCTTGCCGGCGCTGTTGCCGCCGAAAAAGACCGTCAACGGCGCAAGCCTGATGGTTTTTGTATCGCTCCAGGCCTTGAAGTTCTGTATGCACAATTTGGTGAGCACTGCACCTCCACCGCCAATCGAGGCCACCCCCGCCGCTCAGCGCCTGGCGCCTCGCTTTGCCGGCGCCTGCCTCGTTAGAGTTGCTGCTTTCCACGGAGCTTCTTGCGCCGGTGAATCCGCCGGGAGCCGGCGGATAAGAATATCGCTTGCCTCGCCGGGATGCTTCGCCGCCATGGCGAGCACTTCGGTGCGGGCCTGGGAAGAGACGCCGAGAGCCTGCGCGGCAGCCATGAAATGTTCATGGGCTTCGATGAGGTCCATGCCGGTCAGTTCGTAACCGTACCCCTCGAGGATTCGCTCAATTGCGAGCCTGCCCACCTCGAGACTGAACCGTGCATCCTTCTTGAGAAAGTCACGCGATGCGCGGGTGAGCGTGCGCGGATCGGTGCGGCCCGTCTTTGCAAACTCCAGGGCGAGATCGAGGAAGCCGGCGGCTTTTGCCGCGGCAAACCAGAGGCCGGGCTCGCCGCTCCATGTGGCCAAATCCGCAAGAATCGTCTTCGGATCGCGGCCGGGGTACCTCCTGCTGATCGCCCGGAAGGTGGCGAGGCCCGTGGATGCGCGATTTGCCGTCAACGCATACTTCTCGTACGCCTCATCCACCCGGCCGAGATCGAGCAGGATGTTCTCACACGCGGCATCGATAGCGGCGCGCGGTTGATTCAGGCCGCGCGAGGCTTCCGCATACTGGAGCGCTTGCTCCGGGCGGCCTTCGGACAGCAACGCCTGTAGACCGAACTTGCGATCGTGCCAATTTGGATATCGCTGAAGCGCCAGCAACTCGAGTAGTTCCTCATGGCAGCCCGCCGCCAGCAAACTGGACAGACAGACGGTGGTTCCGCGAACGTAGTTGCGGGACTGGGGATCAGACCAGTCGGCGCGAACCAATCCAATGAACCGGTCCGCCCAGCAAGAAGCAACTTCGCGGGAACCGCATAATTCGCCCCACCGTTCTCCGACCAGGGAAAGGTAATGGACGCCGTCATCCTCGATGGCCTGCCAGAGGCGGTCCAACCACTTGTCCCGCGTTTTTCGGTCCGCTGGGGCCGAGATTGCGAGGGGCAGCAACTCCTCCTGTGCCCAATAGACCGCGCCGCCAAGTGCGCCGGACGAGGTATCGACGTCTTGAAAGGCCGGCCAGATTCTCTCCATCAGGCTCACAAAACCGTCACCGGCGCTAACGGGATCCGTCTTACCGGCCTGCTTCACCTCGGTGACAGCTTCTTTCAAACGACGGCAAGCGAGATGCGAACCCCTCCATCCGAATGCACGGGAGCGGAGCCGGGCTTTGAACGTCCATAGGTATTTCGTCGCCATCGATTGAAGATATTTTGGCATACCGCGTGACACTCGTATTCCGCGCGCCGCGGATGCCGGTTGCCGGGTCTCCTTTCACGGCTGAGATTTCGTTGCCAACTCGCCTACCGAACGTTGGAAGGTGGAACGCGCAGCTTGGTAATCCCACAGCGCGGCCACGCGGACTGCCTCCGCGTGGGCCAATGCCGCTTCGGAATCCAAGAGGTCCGTCATGACGCCCGCGCCCGCCTGATAGCGTTCGGAAGCCAACCGGAGGCTCTCCCGTGCGTCCCGCACCTGGGCTTCAGTCGAAACGGTGGCCTCATAGGTCTCGCGCAGCTTTGAGTGGGCCGACCAGACCTCCTGCCGGACTGCCTGCATCAACCGCCGGGCATCGGCCTCTTCCCGGGAGAGTTCCGATTTTGCTCGCGCCAACCGGTGCTTGCGAGAGAAGCCGGTAAAGATGGGCAATTCGACCGAGACGCCCACCAGCCAGTCCTTGTCCTGAGGAAAGTACGACGTATCGCGCCATCCCAAACTCGCCTCGCCCTTCACTTTGGGGCCGTAAGCGCCTCGAACCACATCCACACCCCGGCGCGAGGCTTCGATCCGCTGCTGGGCGCCGCGCAGTTCGGGCCGGGCGCTCACGGCCCGCTCCAGAGCCTCGGTCAAATCGATGCTTGCCGGCGGAATGATCTCCCGCGGATTGCGATCGACCTCGACACTCGCCTCGACAGGAACGCCCATCGCCGTGTTGAGGCTGCCCGCCGCGACACGCACCATGCCCTGGGCGTGCTCCAAGGCCAGTTGCGCGCCGGCCGCCTCGACCTGCGCGCGCACCACATCCGCCTGCGGGACGGCCCCCGCCTCCTTACGCGACCTGGCCACTTTGACGTGGTCCTCGGCCCGCGTCAACGCCTTGCGCGCGACGCCTTCCATCTCGAGTGATGCCGCAAGCCCGAAGTAAGCCTGGTGCACCGACAAGACGATGTCCTCCCGGACACGGCCGGCGTCCTCCCGGGCTATGCCCAGCCGGGCCCGGGCGGCACGCGCCTCCGCGCGCCGCCTGCCGAAATCGAAGAGCGTGTAGCGCGTGGCGGCCCCGGTGTACCAGTCGTTGGTGGGTCCGATCGTGCTGGGGATACCGGGTCGTGCAAGCCCGCTCGGCAGGAAGGCATGCCGCTCCCAGCGGTTGAAGCTCGCTCTGAGGGCCAGGTCAGGGTAATAGGACGCCCGCGCCTCGCCCACAGCCTCCTTCGCGCCGGCCGCGTTTTCTCCGGCCACCCGGGTCAACGGGTTCTGCTCGAGCGCGATCTTGACCGCCTCCTCCAGGCTCAGCACGCGGTCCGCCGCCTGAGCGGCGCCGGCCAGAATCAAGAGCGGCCAGGTCCAAGCCGGAACTCGAAAAGCAAAGTGATACATAAGTCTCCTCGCGCCATCAGGCTAGTGTCTTCTTGAATCGTCTTGCCGCCAGCCACAACGCCACCCCTCCCATCACCGCCAGCGCAAGAATCCGCGGCCAGAGCACATCCGGCCCCACGCCCTTGAGAAAAACGCCCCGGATAATCACCAGGAAGTATCGCAGGGGATTGAGATAAGTCAGCCACTGCACCACAACCGGCATGTTGGCGATTGGGAACATGAAGCCGGATAACAGCACTGCCGGGAAGTAAAAGAAGAAGGTGCTCATCATGGCCTGCTGCTGCGTCTGGCTGACGGTTGAGATGAACAGGCCGATAGCCAAAGTGGTCAACAGATAAAGCGCCGTTGCGGCGAACAGCAGCGGCAGGCTGCCGCGGATGGGCACGCCGAACCAGAACACGCCCAGCACCGTGATGAGAATGACGTCGGCAAACCCGATCAGCGCAAAGGGCGCTGTCTTACCAAGAATGAATTCGGCTGACGTGATCGGCGTCACCATGATCTGCTCCATGGTGCCGATCTCTTTCTCCCGCACAACGGCCATGCTGGTGAGCATCAGGGTGATCAGCATGACGATGATGGCGATCACGCCTGGGACGTAAAAGTTCCGGCTCTCGAGGTTTTCGTTGAACCAGGCGCGTGTTTCGAGTTCCACGCGGCTCGCGCCGGCGGATTGCCCAGCCGCTCGTGTCAAACGTTCCACAAGCACGTTGTTGGAAAACTGCCCGGCGATCTTCGAACTGTAATTCAGCACGATGCCCGCGGTGTTCGAATCCGTACCGTCGACGATGAGTTGCAGTTGGGCCGTCTTTCCCCCACGCAGGTCGCTCTCGAAACCCTTGTTGATACGAAGCACGGCTCCCACCTTGCCGCGGTCCATCAGGTGGCGGACCCTGCTATCCTGCTCCGTATACTCGATAACATCGAAATAGCCCGACTTGAGAAAACGGCTCACCAGTTCCCGGCTGGCGGCGCTGTTGTCCAGGTCGTAGACCAGCGTCGGAATATTCTTCACGTCCGTGGTGACGGCGTAACCGAAGACAAATAGCTGGATCACCGGCATCATGAAGATGACACCCTTCATTCGCGGGTCCCGAAAAATCTGGATGAACTCCTTGATGAGCATGTGCTTGATTCGTTCTCGCATGGCTAGACCAACCTCTTCTTGAACTTCACATTGGCAAGCGTCACCATCACCACCCCGAACAGCGCCAGCAGGCCAGCCTCAGCCGCCAGCACTTCCAGCCCCACGCCCTTCAGGTAAATCCCCTTGAGCAGCGCCACGAAATAGCGCGCCGGGATCACGTGCGTCATCACCTGGATCGGCCGGGGCATGTTGCCGATGGCGTACATGAAGCCGGAAAGCAGAAACGACGGCAGGAACGTCACCACCATGGCCAGTTGGCTGGCCAGCAACTGGCTTCGGGTCACAATGCTGATCACCATTCCCAGCGACAGCGCGCCCGCCAAAAAAACGGAGGCCATGGCAAACAGCAGCGCCGCATTCCCCCGCAGCGGAACGCGGAACAGATACTCGCCCATCAGCACCGCCAGCAGCACGTCGAGCATGCCGACGGAGAAATACGGTAGCAGCTTGCCCAGAATCAACTCGGTGGGTTTCACCGGCGTGGAGATGAGTTGCTCCATGGCGCCGGTTTCCCACTCCCGCGCCACTGTCAATGAGGTGAGCAGCGCGGCGATCACCATCATGATCACGGCGATCAGGCCGGGGATGATGTAGTTCTTCGACTCCATCTCGGCGTTGAACCAGACGCGCGGCCGCAAGTCGAGGGGAGGCGGAACCATGCGTCCGGCACTGCGCTGCATTGTCTTCACGGAGGCGTTCCGCGCGTAGGTAAACGTCACCACGTCGGCGTAGCCCATGGCGATGGTAGCCGTGTTCGAATCGCTGCCGTCCACGATGGACTGCAGCGGGGCCGCGCGTCCGGATTCGATTCGCCGCGCGAAATCATTCGGGATGATCAAGGCCATCAGCGCCTGGCCCGAGTCGATGGCCCGTTCGACTTCCGCGTAGTTGCGGACATAACCCTTGAGAGAAAAATAGCGCGAACCCTCAAAATGGCTGATCAGTTCGCGGCTCGCCCGGGTTTCGCTCTGATCCCAGACGACCAGCGGCACATTGTCCACGTCGAGCGTCAGCGCATAGCCAAACAGCACCAGCAGCAGCATGGGGATTGCGATAGCCATGCCCAGGCTGCGCGGGTCGCGAAGGATATGTGTGAACTCCTTGCGGGCGACGGCCCAAAGTCGCAGCGGCTTCATACGCGAACCTCTCTCCGCGCTTTGTCCACGCGGTCGCGCGCTTCAATCAGAGAGACGAAGACGTCCTCGAGCGAGGGCACGATCTTCTCGATGCGCGAGACAGTGAAGCCGCGGCCTTCAAGATGGTGGCGGATTGCCTCCGTGAGATGTTCCGCCGTGCCGGCCGCGCCCACCACGTGCAGGCCCTTGCCGAACAACGCCGCTTCCTTGACGCCCGAAAGCCCCTCGAGTTCGATCATGGCGTCCTGCGGGCGGCTGCTTGCCACTTCCAGCACGTCATCCCGCATGTGCTTCGTCTTCAGTTCTTCAGGACTGCCGATGGCGATCAGTTCGCCGCGGTAAATAAGCGCGATGCGGTCGCAGTACTCCGCTTCGTCCATGTAGTGCGTGGTGACGAAAATGGTCACGCCGCGGCTCGAGAGCGAGTAAATCAAATCCCAGAACTGGCGGCGGCTCACCGGGTCGACGCCGGCCGTGGGTTCGTCAAGGAAGATGATGGGCGGCTCGTGGAGAATAGCGCACCCCAGCGACAGCCGCTGCTTCCAACCGCCCGAGAGGATGGCCGTGCGCGAGCGCCGGTGCTCCTTGAGGCCCGCCATCTCGATCACCCACTCTTTGCGTTCCTTCCGTTTTTCCCGTGGAATGCGGTAGATGCCCGCGTAAAAATCGATGTTCTCTTCGACGGTGAGGTCCTCGTACAACGAGAACTTCTGGCTCATGTAGCCGATGTTGGCCTTGATCTTCTCAGCCTGCGTGCGTACATCGAAGCCTGACACCGTGCCGCTGCCGCCGGTGGGAGCCAGAATTCCCGTAAGCATCCGGATGGTGGTGGACTTGCCGGCGCCGTTCGGTCCGAGAAAGCCGAAGATCTGGCCTTTCGGCACCTCAAAACTGACGCGGTCCACTGCCAGGAAGCTGCCGAAACGCTTCTCCAGACTGTTCACCACCACGGCCATGCCGTCCGTGTTCATGCCGCCTCCTTGCCCTCGCCGGCGAGAACCGACACGAAGACATCCTCGAGCGCCGGCTCGATTGCGCGGATGCCCTTCACCGCCAGCCCCGCCGCCGTGAGCGCGCGTTCGGCCTCCTCGGCGTCCTTCTCGGGTTCACGGGTCACCAGGTGAATCCGGTCCCCGAAAAGGCTGGCCGCTCCCGCGGATCGAGTCTGCAACAATGCCACGGCCTTCCGCGGCTCGGTCGAGCGGATTTCGAGAATCGATCCCCGCATCAGCTTCTTCACCTCGCCGGGAGTGCCGGCCGCCAGCAGCCGGCCTTTGTGGATCAGCCCGATTCTGCTCGACCGCTCGGCCTCGTCCAGGTATGCCGTCGAGACGAAGATCGTGACCTTGTCGCGCAGCAGTTGATAGAGGATGCGCCAGAAGTCCCGCCTCGAAACGGGGTCTACGCCATTGGTCGGCTCATCGAGAAACAGGACCTTGGGCGTGTGGATGAGGGCGCACGCCAATCCCAGCTTTTGCTTCATGCCGCCTGACAACCGGCCGGCCTGGCGATTCTTGAACGGCGTCATGTTGCTGAAGGCGAGCAGCCGCTCGATGCGCTCGGGCCGGAGCTTCTTCGGCACGCCGTAAATGTCGGCGTAGAACTCGATGTTCTCCATCACCGTGAGGTCCGGGTACAGGCCGAAGCGCTGGCTCATGTAGCCGATCTCCTCCTTCACTGCCTCGGCCTCTTTCACCACGTGGTGTCCCGCCACCCAGGCCCCGCCTGATGTCGGCTCCAGAATCGAGGTCAGCAGACGCATGGTGGTGGTCTTGCCGGCGCCGTCCGGTCCCACCAGGCCGAAGATCTCGCCTTCCTCCACTGTCAGCGTCAGGCTGTCCACCGCCGCGAAGTTCCCAAACGTTCTGGTCAGGGATTCAGTTTTGATGACGTGCATCGCTCGCCTCCACTTGGCCGTCCGTGCGCGCCGCCACCTGGATCTCGGCGTCGGCGGGCATGCCCGGTTTCAACTCCATATTCGGGTTCCGAATATCAACCTTGACGCGATAAACGAGTTTCACCCGCTCCTTCTCCGTCTGGACGTTCTTCGGAGTGAACTCCGCCTGCGAGGCAATGAAGGAGACGCGGCCCTCGTAGTGCTTGCCCGGGTAGGTGTCGGTAGTCAGCCGCACCGGCTGACCTACCTTGACCCGGCCCAGGTCAGTCTCATTGATATAGGCCCGCAGCCAGACGTTCTCGAGATCGCCGACCGTGACGACGGGCGTCCCCGGAGCCACGTACATTCCCGGCTCCACGTTCTCGGAAAGCACCACGCCGGCAAGCGGCGCCACGACCGTTGCATAGCTCAAACGCGTCCCCGCAATCGCCAGCGCCTGGCGGGCCTGCTCGAGCCGGGCGCGCGCCTGGTCAATGTCTTCGGCGCGCGGGCCCTTCTTGATGAGGGCGTATCGCTCTTGCGCCTGGTGGAGCGCGGCGCGGCCCTGCTCAATCTGTTCCTTCCTCGGGCCTTCCAGCAGCAGTTTCAAGCCCTCCTGGTCTTCCCGCAGCCGCTCCTTCCCCACTTCGAGCGCGGTTTGGGCCGCTTCGTACTCGCGGGCCGAGATGACATCGCGTTCGTGCAGCGTCTTCTGCCGCCGGTATTCCGATTCCAAACGTTCGGCTTCGGCCTTCGCACGCGCCACCCTGGCGCGCTGCGCCGCGATGTCTTCGGAGCGCGACCCGTTAGCCAGTTCATCCACCCAGGCCTGGGCCTTACGCACCGCGGCGCCCGCCTCGGCGATCTCCTCCGGTCTGGACCCGGCCTGCAGGGCGGCGAGCGCAGCTTCGGCTGCCCGCGCTTCCGCTCTACGCAGCGCTACATCCTGCATCAGTTCGGCGCTATCGAGCTTCGCGACAAGGCTGCCGGCGCGAACGATTTCGCCTTCGGAAACCGGCCGCGCTTCCACGCGTCCTGGAACCTTGAAACTCACGTCTACATCGGTGATCTCAATGTTGCCGGAAACGCGGATGGCGCCGGCGCCGTTTGCTGACCTGCTCTGGATGATCCGGTAGCTGAAGACGCCGGCTGCCGCTGCCAGCGGAATCAGCAAGAGCAGTTTTTTCTTGTTTTTCATCTCGTTACCTCGCTTGCATGTGAATGTAAATTCACTTTCTTGCCAAAAAAATTTCCGCCTTGCCAGCGGAAGGACCTCCTTCACCAGTCGCTCGCGCCGGATTCCTGGTTCCACTTTGCAGTATGCATCTTGGTCCATAGTGATTACTGATTCACATTATGACAAACGGTGACAGGCCTTTCGGTGACTGCGGTCACACCCATTCCGGAGCAACTGAAATGGTGAGAACGCAGTGGCTCCCTCTGCCCTCCGCGCCTGCCACCGCCCCTACTTCGCGCGGATGCACCCGGCGAAAATATGCCAGGCCCTTTCGACGTGCTTTGTCACGTCGATACCGCCGTCGCTCAACTGCCAGAGGACGGCGGCCGGTTGCACCAGGCCCAGAAACATGATGGAAAGCGTCGAGGCGTCGAGATCGCGCCGGATCTGCCCGTCGTTCTGGCCGCGCTTGATGATCTCAGCTACCCGTTTCAGATACCCCTGGATAATCTCGTACACCGCCGTCTTCCTCCGCGGGTTGCCGCTGTAGAGTTCCTCGGAAAAAATGATGCGCGGAACCCCCTGGTTTTCCCGGATCAGTTGTGCGTGCAACAGTAACAGACGCCGCAGGCTTTCGAGCGAATCCTTGATCCCGGAAACCTTCTGGACGTTTTGCGTCAGCCTCTTGCGGATGAGATCGAGCACGGCGTCGAGCAATTGATCTTTACTGCGGAAATGGCGGTAGACCGCCGAAGGCACCAAACCCACCCGGTGCGCGACGCGAGCTACGCTGAGGCCCTTCAAGCCATAAGCGGCGACCAACCCCAGTGCAGCCTGCGCAAACTGATCCTGACGGATCTCCGTATTCAGCTTCTCGCTCATTGTGATTGTATATTCACATTGTTGAAAAACCGCGGCGCCGCTGTCAAGCGCTGCCGGCGGCTCGCCCCGTGGCCAGAGAATTGCCCACTCACGGTGGACATAAACGCAGCTGAGGAGCAACGAATGAAGTTTTCCGTGCGGCCGCGTAACATTCCGTGGAACGACGAACTTCAGCAGCAGGTGGAACGCAGCGTTGCGTTCGCGGTCGATCGCTATCGCTCACGAATAGGGCTGATCAGCGTTCATTGCTGACGTGAACGGACCTCGCGGCGGGGTTGACAAACTCTGCCAGATAACCGCGGAGTTGAGGGGAAGCAGGCCGGTCTTGATCCTCGAGACTGGTGATGACTTGCTCCCGGCGGTCAACCGGGCCGTCAAACGGCTCAGCTATCGCATTGGGAGAACAATTCAGCGCTCGAAGATGCTCGGCGTTCGGCAAGCCGGCAGGGCTGCCCGTGCGTCAGCTAACCAGCCGTAGAGTGGTGTCCACACTTGGCGTGCGCCATAACGGGCAGCGGCTGGTAGTTTTCGGACAGTCGGTCCCTCACGCGAAAACCACAACCCCGCACTTGCGGCGTGTCGCATTGTGGCTATCGGATTGCTCCTCTCTGGTGACAACCCAAAGGGAGGATATCCATGACCCGCGATCTGTCGAGAGAGACTTTGTCTGTTGCGGCCGCCTGCCCGCGGCTGCCATCTCCAATGGAAGTTGACGCGGACCACCGCGAAGCGCGCCCGCAGCGCCCCCCTGCTGTGACGGATGTCCTCAGCGTCGGCGCAAATCCGACACTGGCCGTCTATCTCGCTGGGCTGTTCACAAAGTTCGGCTGGACCGTCCGGCGCGCGGCGAATCTCGAGGAAGCGCGTGCGTGCCTCGGAAATCAAAAAGCCGCGGTGGTTGTTTGCGAGGAGGCTCTGCCGGACGCCGTTTGGCAGGAGGCGCTCGGCGTAGTGAACGCAACTCCAGATGCGCCGATGTTTGTCGTCGTTGGGAGCGACAAGAGCCTGCTGGGCGAGGTGTCGGCCTTGGGGGGCTTCGATGCGGTCATACGGCCGCTGCGCGAAGCGGAGGTAATCTGGACGGTCGCTAGCGCCTGGCACCAGTGGATGAAGCGGTTCGAAGACCTCGGCGGCGGAGGCGCGCCATGCTCCGATGCCTGAGGCCCGGATGCCCAACGGCTTGCGGTACACGGCACAAGCCCAGTTGCGTGGATCGAATGCTCCACTACGGGCTATTGGTTCTGCTGGCGGCGGCATTTCTCATCAGCCTCGCCGCCGGCCTGTTCTCTTTGAGCATGTCGGAGGATCAGTCGCTGGAAATGCCCGAATCGGCGTCAATCGCGCCAGTGACGAGTGTTTCCCATGCCCGAGTGAAGACCCGCGGCGCGCTCGGCGCAACTGGCCACGATGGAATTCCGCTTCACTGAAGCGGCCGGGCGGGAGCTTTCCGGCGGCGGCCGGCGGCAAGCCCCCGATTGCCGCGGACTCCCGCGGCTTCCGGTTGGTAGAGAACATCCAGGACCTTGAGGCGCCTGATGCCCTTGGGCACACGCCATTCGATGATGGCGCCCACGCGGTAGCCGAGCATTGCGATCCCGATTGGCGCCAGGATCGAGATGCTGTTCTCCTTCCCTGTCTGCGACGGAAATACAAGCCTGTAAACCTTAATGTCGCCCGAGTCCAGATCCTTCAGACGCACCTCCGAGTTCATAGTCACGACGTCGCGCGGCATCGCTTCCGCCTCGACCACGTCGGCGCGGTCCAACTCCCGCTCCAGGGTGTCGAGATTCTCGGGGTCGGGACCTCTTTCCGAACGGCGGCCTTCGACGAGATGGCTCAGTCTTTCGAAATCAGCCTCGGTGATATATATTCGGTCCCTCATGTCAGCCCTCCCGGTGAAATCGCACGATATGTGCTTCAAAGGACAACTAAGAGCAATTGGCGTGCCACCCGGCCGTGGGAAGATTCTCAAGACTTCGCTTTCCAAGCCCTTTCACGGTGCCCGAAAACGCACACAAGTGGCCGCTTAGGTCCATCCATTCACCACCTCGTATCGCCCCGCGGCGCGCAAATCTCCCGGAACACGTATGGCTTCAGGATTGCTCTCGGTTCTGCGTGGCAGAACACGAGATGACCACGGAATCATCGCTTGTGACGTTCGGTGTGGCCGAGTCGCATCAGGCCACACTTCGCATGGTGCGGCGGGTGCTGTCCCAACAGGGCCTGCGCGTGGCGGCGGAACTGGACGTCACAACGCGTATCAAGCAGGAGCTCGGTGCAGGCCTGGCGCCCTGCGTTGTCCTTTATGTGGATGAGCCAGCGCTGCTACTGGAGGCCGTTGTCTTTCATAAGGGCGCCGCGCTTCTGGTTCCACTGCCGGTCGTTGTCTCTGGTAACACCCGCCACACCGGTATATTCGTGCGCGGCATCATGGCGCGGATGGCGGGAGAACTTCCGGCCGGTGTGCGCGAGCCCTTGCTCAACCTCCACGCACGAATCGTCCGCGCCGTTGAGACAATTGCGGAACGCGAAGGCGCCCACCTGACCGCCGGCTAGTGTGCCGCGTGCTTACCCATATCATGGGACCGCTCAGGATGTTGCTCGCCGCGCTGAATGGCATCATGAAGCCCTTCGGCGTAGTGGATGAACTCGACGTACGCCTTGACATACTCGCGCCCTGCGTCCGTGTCGCCGCTGGCGAAACCCTTCCGGGCCCGGACCTGCTGGAATCGCTCCCGTACGCCCTTTGCGGCAGCTTCGGATAGCAGTTTCACCAGACCGTCGACCGAGCCGCTCTCGATGGCTTTATCCGCGGATTCAACCGCCAGTCCCGGATCACGTCCGGCCGGCTTCAGACCGGTATACGGTTCTCCCTCCCCGGCCCGGTGAATTCGGACTACAGTCTCATAGAAGTAACGGTCCGCGAGTTCCTGTGCTTGGGAATTCAGCCTGCGGACCGCTTGCGTTTGAGTGAATGCCTCCCGGACCGCGGCTTCGTCATCTTTTTGAACCCAGGCAAGGACAATACGAACATCGCCCGCCTCCAGGGCTCCTCGAGCCGCCTTCACGACGGGCCCGTCCATTCCATCGCAATGAGCGGCGGCTCGTTGCGTTCCAAAGAATCCACTAAACAGCAAAGCCGCAATCACCGGCAGCCTGACCATCTGTACCTTCTTCATAATCCGATGTTCTCATCTTTGACGAATTCGGGTAACGGCGTACACCGCAACACCGCCAGTGAGGCTCCGCGCCAGGTTGCCGGGCGCGTCGCTGCCCGCCCGTCGGCGCCGGCTCCGTGCCTTACCGTCCGCATTTCCGGTAGTGCTCCGCGTTGATCTCCGCGTAAGCAGCCCACTTCTCCGGGAGATCATCGATGGAAAAGATGGCTGAGACCGGACACACCGGAACGCACGCGCCGCAATCGATACATTCCTGTGGATCGATATAGAGCTGAGTCGCCGATTCGAAGTCCGCCTCGTCCTTGCGCGGATGTATGCAATCCACCGGGCAGGCGTCGACACAAGCCGTGTCTTTCACCCCTATGCAAGGTTCTGCAATAACGTAAGCCATAATTTTTCCTTAATCTCCATGCCGGCGTGGATGTTCTTAAGAGAGACCGCGCGGCCACGTCCGGTCAGTGGGAATCCGCTCTCCATCCGGAGCGTCGCAACATGCTTCGCGTGAAGCGGCGATGCCTAAAAAATGTATAACAAATACATCTTTGTATGTCAAGCCCATTGCACCGCGGAAGTAATGAACTGGAGGGAAGTAGAAACGGGGATCGCAAAACAGCTATTGGCTTCGGTCAACGGATAGAATCTGAATCCGCGCCATGACGGCGGCCGTCATCGCATCGCACCGCCGCTCACCATAGGAGAAGGAC
The DNA here is from genome assembly GCA_020847895.1 of Bryobacterales bacterium. Lineage (GTDB taxonomy): Bacteria > Acidobacteriota > Terriglobia > Bryobacterales > Bryobacteraceae > CADEFT01. The sequence goes on along the minus strand of JADLBG010000642.1, from coordinate 6,683 downwards.
CGGCTTAGTGACCCCCCGATGATGCGTTCGAGCCTTCGCCGCAGAAACCCGCGGGCGCGATGCAGACGGGTCTTGACCGTCTCTTCCGTGATGCCCAGGCATTCGGCCGTCTCGGGACCGGAAAGTTCTTCCACCTCCCGAAGGACGAACACCGCGCGGTAAATTGGCGAAAGCTTTTCCACGGCGTCTTCAATCGCCGCGCGAACCTCCACGTCATGCGCGGCGCGCTCGGGGTTGTCATGGCTCTTCATCGTGTCTGGAATCTCCTCCTGGCGTTTGCGGCGCCGAAGCCGCCCAAGCGCTTCGTGCACGGCGATCTTCGTGAGCCATGTCGAGAACTTGGCCTCGCCGGCGAACTGGTCCAACTTTACGAATGCACGGACGTACGCCTCCTGCATCGCCTCCTCGGCCTCGCCCTCGTCCCTGAGAATCGCTTTCGTGGCGCGATAGAGACGCTGGTTGTGGCGCCGCACAAGCAGCTCGAAAAGCGGGACCTCGCCGCTCAGCACTCGGGCTACGATGTGTTCGTCGGACAAAGCGGACGCAGCCTCCGCCGGCACATTCATGAAATCCACGCTCATACCTCAACTGAGTCGCATGGCGCCAAAAGGTTCCCAAAAAGAATTCTGTCACATCACGGGCCGCTCGGAACTCCGTTGGGGTGGAGGTTTCACACATGACGAATTCAGCGATCGATCGAATCTGGTGGCCGCTCCGCCTGACGTACGGCGTGGTCGCTCTGGCCGCCGGCCTCGATAAGTTTTTCAATCTACTGGCGAACTGGGAGTCGTATGTCTCCCCCTGGGTCGCATCTCTTGTGCCGGGTGGAGCCGGAGCGCTGATGCATGCCGTAGGCATCGTTGAAATGGCTGTGGGCATTCTCATTATGACCCGCTGGACCAGGCTGGGAGCGTATGTCGCGTCCTTGTGGCTGCTGGCAGTTGCCTCGAATCTGCTGCTGGCGGGCTTTCTCGACACGGCGGTGCGCGACATCGCAATGTCTGTTGGCGCATGGACGCTGGCCCGGATCACAGAACTGCGCGAGCCGGCTTCCAAACCCGTGGAAGCCGCCGCTCACCCCGCCGGAGCCCGCGCCTAGGAGATCACACGATGCGCAGAAAATGGCGATTCTCAATCGCGGCTTTGGCCGCGGCGGTTCTAGTTCTAGCCGGGGGCGTTCTGCTCCCCGCGGGGAACGATGATCGTGATGAGCTGCTGAAGGGAGCCGATGCAAACATCCGCGATCACGCTGCCCTTCTGGTCCGGGAGGGACGGCAAATCTTCCGGTTCGATACGTTCGGCAGCGAAGCATTTTGGGGCGGGGCCCTCCGCCTGCACGAAGCCATTGCCGGAGCCGCGAACGGGGGCATAGGACCCGGCATCAGTCCCCGCGCGGCTTTGTCTTTGGGCCTTAAGGTGAATGCCGATGCCCTCCCGTCGGATCTGGCCGCGCGCGTGAAAGCCGGCGCCGTCAATCTCGATGACCCGGCCGTCACTCTCGCCTTACTGAAGTTGGACGCGGTCGTCGGCGTGAAAGGGTTCTTCGACACGGAAGGCAAGCTGCGCTCAGTCGGCATCCAATGCGCCCTTTGCCACTCCACCGTCGACAAGTCCTTTGAGACTTCCGCAATACCGGCCGGCAACATCGGCAGAAGACTGGATGGGTGGCCGGCGCGGCAGCTCAACGTGGGCGCGATCATCGCCTCCGCCCCCACCGTGAAGCCGCTGGCGGACTTGCTCGGTGTGGATGAACCGGCGGTAAGGCGGGTTGCGCTGAGTTGGGGTCCCGGCAAGTTCGATGCCTCCCTCATTTTGGACGGCAAGGCCTTTCGTCCCGACGGAAAGTCAGGCGCGGTTCTCATCCCCGCCGCCTACGGCTTGGCCGGTGTCAGTCAGCACACCTACACCGGATGGGGCGGCGTTTCCCACTGGAATGCCCTTGTGGCGAATCTGGAAATGGGCGGCAGCGGAACGTTCTGGGACCCCCGCCTGAACGATGCTTCTCGCTTTCCCATAGCGGCAAAGGCGGGATTTGGCAACCGCCGGCCGGAGAAGGATCTTATTACCGGGAAGCTTGCCGCGCTACAGATGTACCAACTCGCCATTCCCGCCCCCAGCGGCGAAAGGTCTCCCTTCGATTTTGCCGCACGCCGCGGAGAGGCGCTTTTCAACGGCAAAGCACGCTGTTCCAGTTGTCATGTCCCGCCCCTGTACACGGAACCTGGCTGGAATATGCACACCCCGGAAGAGATTGGGATCGATGCGTTCCAGGCTCAACGGTCACCTGACGGGCGCTACCGGACAACACCGCTCGGAGGACTCTCCGCGCGCCAGGAGGGAGGGTTTTATCACGATGGCCGGTTTGCGACGTTACGCGATGTCGTCGCTCACTACGATCGCCACCTGAAGCTCGGCCTGTCGGAGCAGGAGGTAACGGATCTGATTGCCTTCCTGCGGACGCTATGAGACATCCCAGACCCAGTTGCCTTTCTCGAAAAAGCTGATGATCCCGTCCTCGCTGATCTTTAACGCCCAGCCGTAGTGCGATGCTGCCAAGGCGGCCATGGTCCTCCCGCCGCCTTGCGCAACCCGGGGAGCCGCTTCGTTTTCGTTGTGCTTCAAAATCGCTCCGATGGCCAGCAGCCTGCCCTCCCTGTCAAAAACAACCCCGCCGTCAATCGCGGCTAACGGTCTCAAGACGGCAGGACTGAGGTTCGCCGTTCGCTTGCCGTTGAGCAGGTAGTAGAGGCCTCGCTTCGAACCGGCGCGCTGCGCTCCAGGCGCTTCGCGTTCTTCCTGTACCAGCAGGTCCGCCGGCGAGACGAGTCTGCCGGCAGAGGCCGCGTCATCAAGAATGGCAAAGAGCCCCCCGCGCCGGGAGTCCGCTAGGTCAAGCGCAACCTGGAGGACAAGTTTCGCCAGTTCCTCGTTTCCAACGGCTTCCGCCCAGCACCGGTATTTCCATTCGAAATCTGTCAGGTGCCAGCGTCCGTTCAGAAACGAGAAAACCTGAACGCCCCCGGCGAACGCTTTGATTTCGCCGTTCGGCGTCAAAGCCAGACAAAGATTGTCGTTGCCGAGGGTTGCGCGGCAATGCGCCCTATAGGCGGAGGGGCTGGGCAGGGGAAGAGAACCCTGTCCCGCGGACCCAGGCCACTCTTCCAGGTCGGTAATATCGATCCAGCGTCCTTTAGCGTTTACCAGGGCAACGGTATGGATCCCGTCGCAAAGCCGGGAGAAAGAACGGATCGAGGTCAGCGCCGACGAATACCGGAGTCCGTCACCGGCCGGCACTTCGGGCGAACTTCTTCCAAGCAGCAGCGCTCCCGTCGAGACACGGCGATTCTCGTGGGTCGTGAGGGCGCTGGATCGCAACACCTCAATCGCATCGGCGACGCGGTCCTGCTGCCCGGCCAGGGTTTCAAGATTTTCGTATGGCGCGGGATCCAGAAACGCCGAGACGTACCTGTCCTCGGGCAAGCCGTGGAACAGATGGAAATTCTCCGCGGCGATATCGGGGTTGAAGAGCGCCTGGTAGCGCGCCGTCAACACTCGTCCAATCGCGCGGATGAGTCTTCTTTCACTTTCCGTGAAAGGCCGCCTTGCGCGCCGCAGGGCATAGCCATTGCCCAGCCAATCGAGCAGGACCTGATCCCGCTTGATCCGCTCGGCCTCGCAGTCGCACCACAAGTCGGCACGGGCCAGAGCCCTGCGGCCATCCGCCTCGAGGCGTGCGGCGGGAAAGAAATGGCTCAGTCCCTGGGCAAGAAAATCCGAATAGAGAGCGCCGCCGAAATGCGAGTTGCCGGCCCCCTCCGCGGACAGCCGCGAGAGCGCCGGCGCCGGTGGTGAACTCCGCCGCGGCATACTCCAGTCACATGCGAACATTTCTTCATTGCCGGCCCCGGTCATTTCACACTCCTGTCTCGTCCCGATCGTTCTTGCCAAACAGGCGTGGAACCTGTATAAATAGTATGTGAAATACATCTTTTGATGTCAAGGTAAGATCTCCCCATGAAGCTCACCGCCTACACCGACTACAGCCTTCGGGTTCTGATGTACCTCGGCCTTCGCGGCGAGCGGCTGACAACCATCAGCGAGCTTTCCGAAACCTACGGCTTGTCGGCGAATCACCTGATGAAGATCATTCACAATTTGGGCAAACTGGGCTACATCGAAACCGTTCGCGGCCGGGGCGGTGGAATGAAACTGGCCGGCATTCCGGAAGAGATCAACCTCGGGCAGGTTGTCCGGCAGATGGAGCCGGATTTTGCCGTTACCGAGTGTTTTGACCCCAAACACCCCTCCGAATGCGTGATCATGCCCGCATGCCGGCTGCAACTGATTCTGGGCAAAGCGGTGGAGGCGTTCCTCGACGTCCTCGACAGCCATACGCTTGCCGACCTCCTGCAGAGCCGGACCCGGCTGAAGTCTCTGCTCAACATCGAGATGATTGAGACCAGGCCGAGTTGACAGCCGGCCTGAAGAAACGGAGAGTGGAATGAATATTGCCAAAGAACTCAGGGGAAAGGGTCCGCGGTACGGATTTGAGCGCGGGTTCTGCCTGCCGGACGTGGAGTTCGTAACCATCAGGGGTATCCGGAAGCGGCTATCGGACTTCAAGGGCCTGAAGAACCTCGTGGTGATCCTCGCGGGCGAAGAAGGTGATGGCCTTCCACTGGCCATGGCGGCGGCGGATGCGGACATCAAGCGCCATGATGGGCACGTCATAACAGTTCTGCCGGAAGCCTCCCCGGAGTCGCTCCGCTGGCCCTTCGACGTTGTGGCGGACCCGGGTGGCGCAGTCCGCCGTCAGTTCTCCCCCGGAGGCAGCGGGGAACGTCGTCTCACCGTGTTCATCACCGACCGCTGGGGCGAAGTGATGTTTGTCTGCCGGACGGAACGCGGAGACCCCATGCCGGACGTCGCCGGCCTTCTCGATTGGCTCAGATTTGTCGATCAGCAGTGTCCGGAATGCTTCCCGTCGGAATGGCCCGCATGACCGCAATAAGCACCGCCGAAGCATCAGAAGCCCATCCGCGCCGCGCTGTCGCTCAATCTCATCGGCGTGAGCAAGGCGAAGCCCCGCCGCGCCCAACCGGCAAGCGGACCCGCTAGCGGGGAAACACGTTCGCCGCGCACCACCAGCGATGCGCTTCCACCGTCAGCAGGCCGGCGCTGACCGCGGGATCAGCCGCGGCGAGCGAGGCCGCCTCGGCATCCGGAATGCGATCGAAGATGACAATCCCCGCCGCCGATGGATCCCCTTCCGCCGCCCCGGCCGCCACGATCTTTCCACGGGATCCGAGCCCTGCCCAATACGCGAAGTGTTTCGCCATCAGCGTGGAGTCCAACTTTTTGCCGGAGCGCCGCAGGATCAGAAACGGATGCACCCCCATTCCCTCCGGCGTATCCGGCTTCTCCTTGTGCAACCGCCTGTACTCGTCGCCGATGCCCGCCGGTCCGCGCCACGACATCACCTCCACAGTGTTGCGGCGCTCGGTAACCGTGGGGTCGGCTTCCGCGAGTTTGCGCGCCTCCTCCATCGTAGAGGTAGTGAAAAAGAAAACGCCGCTGATCACCGGCGGTGTGTCATCGAAAGGCCCCGCGGCGACCAGCACTCCGCGGCCGGCCATGGCATGGATATTCGCCATGTGAGCAGATTGAATGCGGTTGGCCTCCTCCTGACTCAGCGGCTTGCGCGCCGGATGGCGCTTCAGAAAAACGACCTGATACACAGGGGCCGATTGGATCTTGGAAACGGATTGGCTCGCGGCTGGAATTGCCAGCCCGAGCCACGGCAGAAGCGGCACAAGTGCCGGGCCGCGGCAGACCATGTTGCCATTATCGCCGGAGAATTCCCGAGAGTCGAACTGTTACTTGGCAACCTTCAACCGCGCCTGCGCGCGGTTGAAAGCATTGAGCGCCCGCGCATAGTCGAGATTGTCCTTCATGGTCGCCAGCCGTTCCATGGCGCGCTTCTCGGCGGCCCTGGCGCGCGAGGAGTCGATTTCCGAAGGTTTTTCGGCGGCCATCGCGAGCACCCGGCACGTCTCAGCCTGCACTTCAACCACCCCGCCCGCAACGGCCAGATGGTGCCGTTCCCCATTCACGACATAGCTCAACGCGCCGATGCCGAGTTCGGAAAGCAGCGGCGCATGGCCGGGAAGCACGCCGATCTCCCCGCCCACGGCGGGAACTTGCGCCTCGCTCACCAGTTCTTTGACAAGCAGGCGCTCCGGCGTGGCGATCTCGAGTTCGAAGGTGGCGGCCATGGGGCGCGCTAGCTCCCTTTCTTCATCTGCTCGTTACGTTCGAGCACGTCTTCGATGGTGCCTTGCAGATAGAAGGCCTGTTCGGGCACATCGTCGTGTTTGCCGTCGCACACCTCGCGGAAGCCGCGGATTGTGTCCTCCAGTTTCACGTACTTCCCCTTGATGCCCGTGAACTGCTCGGCCACGTGGAAGGGTTGCGAGAGGAAACGCTGCAACTTGCGGGCGCGCGCCACGGTGAGTTTGTCGTCTTCGGAGAGTTCGTCGATTCCGAGGATGGCGATGATGTCCTGAAGGTCCTTATAGCGCTGCAGGATCTGCTTCACCTTCTGCGCCGTGCCGTAGTGTTCGTTGCCGACGATGCGCGGATCGAGAATGCGGGAGGTGGAGGCCAGCGGATCCACCGCGGGG
>JADLBG010000641.1 GCA_020847895.1 Bryobacterales bacterium | reverse complement strand
GGGGCGTTGCGGAGGCGGCGGAGTTTGAGGAGTTGATCCATGGAGGAGCGGTAGAGGCGGTCATAGCGGAGTTCGTAGCGGTGGAGGGTTTCGAGCATCATGGGGCTTTCGGCCTGGACGACGGTCATGGCGTCCATGGCGCGCATGGCAGGGTGGTGGTGGGACCAGGCGGCTTCGAAATCCTCCTTCTGGGTGAACATTTCCGAGTCGATGAGGGCGGTTTCCATGGACCAGATGCGGCGGAGGCGCCAGCAGGAGTTGACCATGGCGGTGAGGAGATGAGATTCGGTGAGGGAAACGGGCTGCCATTCCTGCTGGTATTGGGCGGCGATCTGGTCATAGGCATCCTGGGATTCGGTGGCGAGGACGACGCACTTGGAGGCGAGGCCGTGGGTGATGCCGTTGAGGGAGGAACGCTTCTTGCCCTCGGGGGTGATGGGCCCTTTGGATTTACTGCCGTTCTCGCGGGCGATTTGCTGTTTTTTCTCTAAATCGGACATTTTGTGCCTCGTTTCGCGTCGAAGTCTCGACTCGACTTCAGGATACAGGGCAGGTGCGGGCTTATAGAGGGGCAGAGAGGATAGAGATGCCGGGAAGTGATTCGGTTTCAGTGGTTTGGTATACGCGAAATTATTTGGATTTGGTTGTGAATGGATTTTTTTGCTGTTTCTCGCAGAGCCGGTAGAGGACGCAGATCGGACAGCGGAGTCGACCTACCACGATCAACGCAAGGACACGAATGCAGGATGGAAATCAGGCCACTAAGGGGGGGCAAACAGGTGACGCGCATCTTGTTTTGGGTACAATCGTACTTCCTGAAGTTCCGAAAACGATGATTGGAGCGCTCTCCCGATGCCGCGAATATTCGACAACATTGATCAGCAACTTCTGCCTACACTCAAGACAACGCTCGGCGTCGCCCACCGGGCGGATTTTTGCGCCGGTTACTTCAACCTGCGCGGCTGGCGGCAGTTGGACGAGCACGTTGAAAAGTGGGCCGGGGGAAACGGCGAGTGCTGCCGACTACTTGTCGGCATGCAAGCACTCCCCCAGCAAGAGGTGGCGGAAGCCTACAGCATCATCAAGCAGGACGGCGAACTCGACAACCAGACGGCCATTCGACTGAAGAAGTCGCAAGCGGAGCACTTCCGACGCCAATTGACCATTGGCGCGCCAACCGACGCCGATGAAGCGGGCCTCCGCCGACTTGCCTCACAGATCAAAGCCGGCAAGGTTGTCGTGAAACTGCACCTTCGTCATCCACTGCATGCGAAGTTGTACATGCTGTTCCGCCGCGATCCGGTCAACCCTTCGATCGGATTCCTGGGCAGCAGCAATCTGACGTTTGCCGGCCTGTCTAAGCAGGGTGAGTTGAATGTTGACGTAACCGATCACGACGCGTGCAATAAGCTCGCCGCCTGGTTCGAAGACAGGTGGAACGATCGGTGGTGTCTGGATATCTCGAAGGAGATTGTGGACATCATTGACCAGAGTTGGGCGCGTCCGGATGCGATTCCGCCGCACCACATCTATGTCAAGATGGCCTACCACCTTTCGCAGGAGGCGAGAGAGGGAATTATCCAGCACCGCATCCCCAAGGACTTCGGCAACAAGCTCTTCGACTTTCAGATTGCGGCAGTCAAGATCGCGGCGCATCACGTCCACAAGCGCGGCGGCGTCCTCCTCGGGGATGTAGTCGGTCTCGGGAAGACGCTCATGGCAACCGCTCTCGCCCGGATTCTGGCGGATGATCTTCTCTTGGAGACGTTGATTCTTTGTCCTCTCAACATCGTGCCGATGTGGGAGGACTATTGTCATGAATACCGCGTGCCTTCCTGCCGGGTGCTTTCTTATTCAAAGGTGATCAGCCAACTTTCCGAGATGCGGCGGTACCGGCTGGTGATCCTCGACGAGAGTCATAACCTTCGAAATCGCGAAGGCAAGGCCTACAAGGTGATTGCAGACTATCTCCAGAAGAATGACAGTAAGTGCATCCTGTTGTCGGCGACGCCTTACAATAAGGACTATCGCGACCTGGCGAATCAACTACGGCTATTTGTCCCCGCGGACAAGGACCTTGGCGTAGGACCTCAGCAACTTCTCCAGCAGATGGGCGAGATTGAGTTCGTTCGGCAGCACCAATGCGGAGTACGCACTCTTGCCGCATTCGAAAAGAGTCCGCACCCGGACGACTGGCGCGAGTTGATGCGGCTGTATATGGTGCGCCGCACGCGTGGATTCGTCAAGGACAACTACGCGGAAACTGACCCCAGCAACGGCCGCAAGTACCTTCTTTTCTCTGACGGATCGCGGTCGTATTTTCCGGATCGGCTACCGAAGAAGGCTCCCTTTAAGGTTAACGACTCGGACCCCAGCGATCAATACGCCAAGCTTTATGCGCCAGACATCGTGGACCTGATCAACCATCTCGACCTTCCCCGATATGGACTCGGCAATTTTGTATTGGAAAAGCCCAAGGCAACGCCCACGAAAGACGAGGATGACGTGCTTGCTAACCTCTCCGTCGCCGGCAACCGGTTGATGGGGTTCTGCCGCACGAACCTCTTCAAGCGACTGGAAAGCAGCGGGCATGCATTCCTGCTCTCCGTGGAACGCCATATTCTTCGCAACTTCATCTATCTGCATGCGGTGGAGAACGGCCTGGAGTTGCCAATCGGCGCGCAGGATGCCGGTCTGCTCGACACCCGCACCACCGATTCCGATGAGAACGGGCCCGTCGACGGCAATGGCGCCAGCATTGGGCCTCTGCGGACAGAGCAAGACTTCCGCAAGCGGGCCGCCGAGGTCTACGTTGTCTATGCCGGATCGCACCGGCCGAGGTTCGACTGGATTCGTCCGGCGTTTTTCAAGAAGGAACTGGGTGAAAGTCTACTGAGGGATTCACGGTCCCTGCTCCGGATCTTCGACAAGTGCGACGCCTGGGATCCGAAGAAGGACGCCAAGCTCAAAGCATTAATCAAGCTTGTTTCAGATAAGCACAAAACAGACAAGGTGCTGATCTTTAGCCAGTTTGGAGACACGGTCGACTTCCTTGCCCAGCAATTGAGAATGGCCGGTGTGCAGGGCCTCGCAGCCGCGACCGGCCAGACACCCGATGTCACGGAGTTGGCATGGCGATTCAGCCCGGTGAGCAACAAGAAGCAGGAACTGATTCAGAAGTCACCGGAGTTGAGAGTGCTGATCGCAACGGATGTCCTTAGCGAGGGTCAGAATCTCCAGGATTGCTTCGTAATCGTCAACTATGACCTGCCGTGGGCGATCATCCGCCTGATCCAGCGCGCAGGCCGTGTCGACCGAATTGGCCAGAAGTCCGACCGGATTCTCTGCTATAGCTTCCTTCCAGCAGACGGTGTTGAACGAATCATTCGACTGCGGGCGAAGGTGCTGAACCGTTTGCGGCAGAACGCGGAGGTGGTTGGAACAGACGAGGCGTTCTTCGATGACGACAAGAACAATAAGGCGGTCACGGATCTGTACCACGAGAAGTCCGGACTGCTGGATGACGAGGAGGATTCCGAGATCGACCTCGCGTCCTATGCGTATCAGATCTGGAAGAACGCCACTGACGCAGATCCCACGCTCAAGAAGACAATTCCGGACATGCCGAACGTCGTGTACTCCTCGCGGCTCCGCCGGCCGGAAGAAGAGGGGAAGCCTGGTGTCCTGGTCTACTTGAAGACTCCTGCCGGCGCAGATGCTCTGGCGTGGGTAGATGCCAACGGCAGACGCGTGACGGATTCGCAATTCCGAATCCTCAAAGCCGCGGAGTGCGAGCCGGGGCAGCAGGCCGTTCACAAGTCGGCGAATCATCACGACCTTGTGGAGCGCGCGGTGAAGGATCTCGCGGAAGAGGAAAAAACGGTCGGCGGTGGACTCGGCCGGCCATCGGGGGCGCGATTCCGCACTTATGAACGGCTCAAGCGTTACGCCGACCAGGTAAAAGGTACGCTCTTTGATTCGCAGCAACTCCAGCGCACGATGGAGGACGTGTACAAGTATCCGCTGCGGGAATCGGCGGCGGAGAATCTAAACCGCCAGATGAAGACAGGCGCTGATGATGACACGATCGTTCGACTCGCGATGACGTTGCGCGAAGAAGGCCGCCTGAGCGTGATCCACGAGGATGGAGACGAGGTGAGCGAAACCCAGATCATTTGTTCCCTTGGGTTAGTGGATGGAGGCGCCGATGGCGATTGACCGCGGACGGGCACGACAGTGCCTGAAGTCCTTCGATTTCAGGCGCCTCTTCCTTGACCAGCTTGGATGGGACAAGCACACTGGCCTTCTCGAGAAGACCGTGGATGGGCGGATCCATAGGTTTCAGGCTGTTTCGGAAAAGCGCGGCGTCGTCGTTCTCGTAGCCGATTCCATCCCGGAGTACTCCACCCGCGTGAGACTCGACGAGTTGATTGCGAAGGATCACTTCGAGCACCTGATCATCTTCACGGACCAGTCTCGCGGCCGCCAGGTGTGGCAATGGATGCGGACGGAATCCGGCAAGCCGAACGCCATCCGCGCCTACACCTACTCGACGGGCCAGACCGGCGAACTACTCCTTCAAAAACTGGAGCACCTGGTTGTCACGCTGGAGGACGAGGAGCAAACCGGACTTGCCGACATCCTGGGGCGGATACGCACAGGTTTCGATGTGGAGAAGGTCACCAAGAAGTTCTATGAGAGGTTCAAAGCGGAGCATGAGCGGTTCCTGAAGTTCATCGATGGCATCCCTGACAAGCAGATGGAGAGCTGGTACGCCTCGGTGATGATCAACCGGCTGATGTTCCTCTACTTCATCCAGGCAAAGAGCTTCCTGAACGCTGATTTAGATTACCTGCGCAATAAGTTGAAGGAGAGCCGTGACCGGAAGAAGGACGGCTACTACCGTAATTTTCTGTGCCCTCTGTTCTTCGAGGGGTTTGCGCGGAAGAGAGAGGAGCGCTCCCCGGCAGTGAACAAGCTTCTGGGCAACGTGCCCTACTTGAATGGCGGGCTGTTTCAAAAGCATCAGATTGAGGAGTTACACGGAAAGAAGGTACAGATTGCCGATACTGCGTTCGAGCATCTGTTCAATTTCTTCAAAGAGTACAACTGGCACCTGGATGAGCGGGAGAACCGCGATGACCGCGAGATCAACCCCGATGTGCTCGGCTATATCTTCGAGAAGTACATCAACCAGAAGCAGATGGGGGCGTACTACACGAAGGAAGACATCACCGAGTACATCTCCAAGAACACCATCATTCCTTTTCTGTTGGATGCGGCGCGGAAAGACTGCTCCGTGGCGTTCGACAAAACCGCCGGTGTTTGGCGACTGTTGCGGGACGACCCCGACCGCTACATCTACTCTGCCGTCCGGCACGGGATCAACCTGGAACTGCCCGCGCAGATCGCCGCTGGCCTGTCGTCCGTGGGGCAGCGGACGGGATGGAATAAGCAAGCCCCCAGCGAGTTCGCCCTGCCAACGGAGATTTGGCGCGAGGTGGTGGAACGGCGGCGGCGCTACCAGGAAGTCTACGCAAGACTTGCCGGCGGAAGCGTGACGGAAGTCAACGACCTGATTACCCTGAATCTGGATATCCGCCAGTTTGCGCAGGACGTGATTCAGTTTTGTGAAGGCCCAGAACTGCTGCGGGCGCTGTACAAGGCGATTGCGAAGGTCTCCGTACTGGATCCAACTTGCGGTTCCGGTGCATTCCTTTTTGCAGCACTCAACATCCTGAAGCCGCTGTACGAGGCATGTCTCCAGCGGATGCAGATGTTTGTGGATGAATTGGAGGCTGGCTCTCCGCACCATCCGAAGAAGTTCCAAGATTTTCGGCAGATCCTGGAGGAATCCAAACAGCATCCGAAGCAGGATTACTTCATCCTGAAGTCGATCATCGTAAACAACCTCTATGGTGTAGACATCATGGAGGAGGCGGTCGAGATCTGTAAGCTGCGGCTATTTCTGAAGCTCGTCGCGCAGGTTGACTCCCAAGACCGCATCGAGCCGCTGCCTGACATCGACTTCAATATTCGGGCCGGCAACACGCTCGTTGGCTACGCCCGATATTCGGACGCCCAGAAGGCAGTAGGAAGCAAGTTCGACTTTGAGGACTCCATGGGGCGTATCGAGGACAAGGCAAAGAGGCTTGACGCTGCGGTAGCCCAGTTCCGATTGCAGCAGACTAGGCTTGACGGTGCCGTGACGGTAGAAGACAAGGCTGCACTTCGCGAGCGTTTCGCCGAGCTTGATGATGAACTCAATGACTTCCTTGCGGCCGAATATGGGGTAAAAAAGGTTGCCCTACGTGAATGGCAACAGAGCCACAAGCCTTTCCACTGGTTTAGCCACTTCCACCGCATCATGAATGGCGGAGGCTTTGATGTTGTGATCGGAAACCCGCCCTACGTTGTGTTCCCCAGCGACAAAGTCGCATACGGGTTCCCCGATGGGATGTACGAAGTACTGAGTTCGAAAAACTTGTACGCTTTGACGTTTGAGCGCGCGCTGGCCCTTAGCGGCAGTTCGGCGTACGTCAGCCTAATTGTCCAATTGACCGCGATTTCGTCAGAGCGAATGCGAAGTTTGCAGGATTTATTGCTCCGGCGGGGAACGTTAACTGCCGTCTCGTTTCCCAGGCGGCCAGAGTCAGTATTCGACGGTGTTGAGATGCCGGTGGTGATCCTTCACTCATCACCAAGCGGATCTGGTATTGTGTCCACGCGAGTTAATCGCTTCTATACTCAAGGGCGACTGACAGCCGTGTTCACCCTGTCACTCGGGGCGCACAACGTGCGCATCGATGGCTGCCGGCTCGCAAAACTCGGAGACGCGCGTCAGGTTGCCCTTTGCCAAGAGATCCTTGGCACAACGACCTTACTTGGTGCATTGATCGTCAGCAATTCGAAGCATCAGATTTACTACCAAGAGGCTTGCCGCTATTGGGTAAAGGCTACCTTTGGGTTGCCATACTTTCGGCGCAACCATGAATGCATGGCTCCGCCGCACGGCCGCATCTTGTGTTTTCAATCAGACAAATCAGCCGCGCTCGGCGCTTGCCTGCTGAACTCGACCATCTTCTGGTGGCTGTACAGCGTTTTCTGCGACTGCGAACACATCAACGATGGATTCGTCCGCAGGTTCCCAGTTCCGGCGAGTTGGAACGATACGGATTGGGTGGTACTTGGCAAGGAACTCACTGCCAGTCTTGCGGCCAACGCAAATCGCAAGACGATCAGAACCACGCAAGGACACACAATCGAGTACGACGAAATCAAGGCCTCCCATTCGAAAGCGATCATTGACAGGATTGACTTTGAGCTTGGTAGGCATTTCGGACTGTCGGGCGACCAGATCGATTTCATCGCAAACTACGACAGCAAGTACCGTTTGGGCACCGGTGTCGATGAGGAATGAACGCTGTGTTGGTCCTCGAACCTCAAGTCCAGGCTATCAACTTCAGTTATTCGTCAGCACATGCAGCAGTGTGGGTAGCCGGCCCGTTGTACATCCTGGACGGTGAAAAGACGGCTTTCTTCTGCTCCTCCCAATGCCCGGGCAGAGTGATCCTGAAGACGTTCGACGCGATCACGGCGATGCGCGATGAAGGCCGTACCCTGATCGGCGGCTTCCACTCGCCCATGGAATGGGAATGCCTGGGCATCCTGCTTCGCGGGCGTCAACCAGTGATCTGGGTTCCGGCACGCAGCATTCAAGGGATGCATCTCAAGCCGGAACTTCAGCCGGCATTCGAAGCCGGCCGACTGCTCATCCTGTCCCCGTTCGAACCCAAACACAAACGCATCACCGCCGTCCTCGCCGAACAACGAAACCGCGTCGTGGGCGCTCTCGCCGACCGTGTGTTCGTGGCGCACGCCGCGCCCGGCAGCAAGACGTTGGCCCTCTGCCGGGAACTGAGAGCGCTAGGCAAGCCGGTCGTCACCGTCGACGATCCCGCGAATGAACCGCTGCTTCAAACCGCCCAGCGGCTCTAATCACGAAAGGGAAGAGGCGCGTGCCGCGCGCGTCAGGCTGTACGAGTACTTGGCTTTGGGAGCAGGGGAACATGCCCCTCCGCCAACGATCTTGGCCGGCAGGTTGTTCTTGCGAGTGGCCTCGGGATGACGATAGCGACCGACCGTGACGAGGCCGCCATCGGACGGGTGTTTTTGACGCAGTTGCGCAACAGACCGCGACCGCTTCGGCGCCGAAGCGGCCAAAGCGTTTGAGACGATCGACTACGGAGTTGATGAGCAGCACGGGAGCCATATCATCCTGCGGCGACGAGTGCTTCCTGATCGGTCCGAAGGGAAAAACCTGGAGCGGGTCCTGGCAGTTCACTGACTGTGAATCCCACAGGATCGTTCGAGCTCACGACGGAAAAGATAACGCCGAGAGCGGTAGGGCAGCGGGACCAAACGCCGCGATTCCACGGATTGCCACCTTTTCCAACCTTCGGTTGACATGCAGTTATGCGCTGGTAACCACATGATGCAGGTCACACGGATGAAAACGACTCAGGACTCCGCTGCCGTAAGGTAAGCTGAAGGGATGAAGAGATTGCTACTTGCCACGTTGGTTTTGGGCTGCTCGGCGATGTTCGCCGAGGAGATGACGGGTTGGATCAGCGACAGTTCGTGCGGGGCGGCGAACGCGAAGGCGGACAAGAGTTCGCGGGAGTGCGCCGCATCGTGCATCAAGAGCGGGAGCAAGGCGGTGTTCGTCTCCGATAAGGATCAGAAGGTGTACAAGGTCTCCGATTCGGCGAAGGCGGCGAAGTTCCTGGATAAGAAGGTGAAGGTATCGGGCAAGGTAGCGGGCGACACGATCCAAGTGGCTTCGATTGCTTACGCGCAGTAGGGATCAGGCCGGGCCGGTTGCGGCGGTGAGGTGTTCGATGAGCCTGGGGATGTATTCCTTCATGCGCGGGTTCACGGTATGGTTGACCCGCGGCAACCTGGCGATTCTGTCCTGATAACCGCGCACTTTGGCTCCGATGTTATCGAGGGAGTTGAGGGCGAGGATAGCGGTGTAGACTCCATGTGCGTCGAGGTTGGCGAGTTGGAGAAGGACTTCGATGGCGTTCTTGGACTGCGCTTCGCTGCCGTAGCGGGCGAGGGCTTCGGCGGCGGCGATGCGCACGGCATCGGAATTACCGCCGAGGGCTTTTTCGAGCGCGGGCGCATTCGATGAGACGGAGCGTTCTCCGGAGATCATGAGGCCGACCGCGGCCCAATAGCGCACGGCGCTATCGTTATCCTGAAGGCCCTTGGCGAACACTTCGTCTTTCGGACGCCGGGCGCGGGCGGCCAGGTCAGCCATGGCGATGACCTTTTCGACGGGGTAGCGCGAGGGGTCGCGGCCCATGGTGTAGGGCGCATCCCCGCGGGCGCGGGCGTACATTTCCGTTTCGGGGAGAAAGCCCACATCGCGAATCTTGAGGGCCATGTCGAGTTGGGCCTTGCGCATGCGCTCGAGGGTTTCGCGGTGGGCGGGGGAGTCCGCGAGGTTGTGGACTTCATCGCGATCGGTTTCGAGGTCGTATAGTTCCTCGGCGGGTTTCGTTTCCCAGAAGCGCTTCTGCGCTTCGTTCAGCTTGCCCTGGTCGTAGAGTTCCTTCCACTTGCGCGTGGTCGGGGTCTGGAACATGTAGTCGAGGTACTGGCCGTAGATGCGGTGGGGCATGTAGTTGCGGATGTAGACGTAGCGCTTGTCGCGCACGCTGCGCACGAGGTCGTAGCGCTCATCCATGCGGCCGCGGAAGCCGTAGAGGTAGGGCTGCTCGGGTTCGGCATGCGGGCCGAGGAAGGCGTGGCCCTGGTAGTGGGCGGGCTTGGGAATGCCCGCGAGGCTGAGGAGGGTGGGGGCGAGGTCGACAAAAGAGACGAGGCGGTCTGTTGTTCCTCCGGGTTTGTACTCTTTTGGCGCCAGGTGTTTCCATTTTTCGGGGATGTGCACCATGAGGGGCACATGGAGGCCGGAGTCGTAGGGCCAGCGTTTGCTGCGCGGCATGCCGGAGCCGTGGTCGGAATAGAAGAAGACGATGGTGTCTTCGGCGAGGCCGTCATCCTGGATCTGGCGTAACTGCGCGCCGGCCATGGCGTCCATTTCGGTGATGCGGTCGTAGTATTGGGCCCAGTCGCGCCGGACCTCGGGAGTATCGGGATGGTAGGCGGGGATACGGACTTCGGCAGGGTTGTGAACCAGCTTGTGTGGGTTGCGGATCTGGCTTTCGTGGGAGATGACGTAGTTGAAGATGGCGAAAAACGGCTGGTTGTTGGGGCGGTTGCGCCAATGGGCTTTGTTGCTCGACTCATCCCAGACTTTGCCGGTCTCTTCGAGGTTGTAGTCGGTTTTGGAGTTGTTGGCGCAGTAGTAGCCCGCTTCGCGGAGGGTAGAGGGATACATCCACTGGCCCGGGGCGAGTTTTGTGAAGGAGCGCATGTGCTCGCCGCCGATGGAAGGAGGATACATGCCGCTGATGATGGTGGTGCGCGCCGGGGCGCAGACCGGGGCGTTGGACCAGGCGTTGCGATAGCGGAGGGAGCGTTTGGCAAAGGCGTCGAGGTTGGGGGTGACGGCGTAGGAATCGCCGTAGCAGCCGAGATTGGGACTCGAGTCCTCGCAGGTGAGCCAGAGGATGTTGGGGCGCGGGGTTTGCGCCTGGAGGCGCAGGGCGGGCAAGGCCGCCGCGGTGGTGAGGAGGTCTCGTCTTTTCAGCATTAGTAGCTATCAGCTATCAGCTATCAGCTTTCAGCTTCAACGGGTGTTATCCCTTGGCTCCTTCGATGCGCATTCCATAGAAGGAACGGTGCACGAAGATGACGGAGATGAGGAAGAAGACAACAGCGAGGGAGGTGCTGAAGTTGTTGCCTTTGTCGTTGGAGAGCGAGACGGCCAATTCGACGGCGAGGAGGCCGAACAGGGTGGTGAACTTGATGATGGGGTTCATGGCGACGGAGGAGGTGTCCTTGAAAGGGTCTCCGACGGTGTCGCCGACGACGGTGGCGGCGTGCAGTTCGGTGCCTTTGGCCTTGAGTTCGGTTTCGACGATTTTCTTGGCGTTATCCCAGGCTCCGCCGGCGTTCGCCATGAAGATGGCCTGGTAGAGGCCGAACAAGGCGATGGAGATGAGGTAGCCGATGAAGAAATAGGGTTCGAGGAAGGCGAAAGCGAGAGTGGCGAAGAAGACGGTGAGGAAGATGTTGAACATGCCCTTTTGGGCATACTGCG
>JADLBG010000640.1 GCA_020847895.1 Bryobacterales bacterium | reverse complement strand
GGGTTTCCCGTCGGCACCATTTCCCTGCAATTGGAGAAGCTGGGTCCCGGATAAGAGGCGGCTAAAATAGGAGTTTATGCCGTCTACCGAGGAACAGAAGTTTCGGGTTGGCCTGGTGCAGATGTCCTGCTCCACCAACCCGGAAGAAAACCTGGAAAAAGCGGAAGATCGAGTCCGGGAGGCAGCCTCGCGGTCCGCCCAAGTCATCTGCCTTCAGGAGTTGTTCCGCTCTCAATATTTCTGCCGTGTCGAGGACGCGGCGTTGTTTGATCTGGCGGAACCCGTTCCGGGGCCCGCCACGGCGCGGTTGGGAAAGCTGGCAAAACAACTGGAAGTGGTGGTGGTGGCCTCGCTGTTCGAGAAGCGCGCCGCGGGACTCTACCACAACACGGCTGCCGTGATCGGCGCGGACGGCGAGTTACAAGGCATCTACCGCAAGATGCACATTCCCGATGACCCTTCCTACTATGAAAAGTTCTACTTCACTCCCGGTGATCTGGGGTTTCTGAATTTCGACACCCGCTACGGCCGCATCGGCGTCCAGGTCTGCTGGGACCAGTGGTATCCGGAGGGCGCGCGGGCGACGGCGATGCTGGGAGCGAGTGTGCTGTTCTATCCCACGGCCATCGGGTGGCATCCGCACGAGAAGGCGGAGTTCGGCGCGGCCCAGCGTGATGCCTGGCGCACCATCCAGCGCGGCCACGCGATTGCCAACGGAGTCTACGTGGCGGCGGTGAACCGTGTCGGCTTCGAAAAAGGCCCATCGGATGCCGGCATCGAATTCTGGGGCTCCTCCTTTGTCGCCGACCCGTTCGGCCAGGTGATTGCCGAGGCCTCCGTGGATCAGGAAGAGATTCTGATTGCCGAGATCGACCCGCGGCGCTCGGAGGAGGTGCGGCGCAACTGGCCGTTCTTCCGCGACCGCCGCATTGACGCCTACGGGCCGGTGCTCCAGCGGTGGAGCAGGTAGTGGGCGGGAAGACCCCGGCGGCGCTCGGCTATCGGATGCCGGCCGAGTGGGAACCGCATGAAGCGACGTGGATCGCCTGGCCCCAAGAACGCTCGGACTGGCCGGGCAAGTTCGCGCCCATACCTTGGGTGTACGGGGAGATCGTGCGCTATCTTTCGCGCGTCGAGAAAGTGCGAATCCTGATTGGCGACGAACGAGCCGAGCGATCCGCGCGCGGGGTTCTCGACAAGTGCGGAGCCCGCATGGAACGAGTGGAGTTTTTCCGCTTTCCCACCGATAGGAGTTGGACAAGAGACTATTGCCCCATCTTCGTGCGACGCGAGGACGGGCAGGTGGCAATGACTCACTGGCGCTTCAACGGCTGGGCGAAATATGCGAACCACGCTCGCGACAGCGCCATCCCGGCGCGGCTGCGCGCTCGGATGAAGTTGCCCTATTTCAAACCGATGGCGGGAAAACATCATGTTGTGCTCGAGGGCGGCAGCATCGACGTAAATGGCCGCGGCGCGCTGCTCACCACGGAAGAGTGCCTGCTCAGTTCCGTCCAGGCGCGCAATCCGTGGATGTCCCGCGAGGCGTTGGAGCGTCTGTTCGCAGACTACCTTGGGGTCAACCACGTGCTCTGGCTCAAGAATGGAATTGCAGGCGACGATACTCATGGACACGTGGATGATCTGGCCCGATTCGTTGCCCCCCGGACGGTGGTGATCGCCTCGGAAACAGACAAAGAGGAGGCGAATTATTGCGCGCTCGCCGAGAATTACCGTTTGCTGCGAAAGATGTCCGATCAGGACGGCAAGCCGCTCGAAGTGGTGAAACTGCCCATGCCGCGCCCGGTGATGTTTGCGGGCCAGAGACTGCCCGCAAGCTACGCGAACTTCTACATCGCCAACGGATTGGTGCTCGCGCCCGTGTTCAACGATCCGGCCGACCGCATTGCGCTCCAAGTGCTGGCGCGCCTGTTTCCGGACCGCGAAATTGTGCCGATTTTCTGTGGAGATTTAGTGCTTGGGTTGGGGACGTTACACTGCGCCACGCAACAGCAGCCGGCGGGGTCCCTTAACAAATTTTTACAAACCGCGAGATTGCGGGGCGCGTTGAAAAATTAGGTGGAGGAGTTTCCCGACACACAGAACCGAGTACGCCGCGGGCGAACCGATGTTCCGTGTGCGCCTTTCTGGAGGTTTGCATGAAAAAGCTCGTCCGGCTAACCGGTCTGTCAGCCATGGTGTTCATCCTCGCGCCGCTGGTCAGCGCGCAGCGTGTTCCCGGCCGCTACATTGTCGAACTCACCACGGAATCGGTTTCCGAGCAGGTGGCCAAATCGGCGGGGAAAGCCGGCATGCGCGGCGCCGCGGCAATTTCGCAGCGCACCCGGGTTCGGAATCAGCAACAACAGATGCGCTCGAGTCTGGAGCGGCACAATGCGAAGGTGCTCGGTTCCGTGGATACGGTGGCGAACGCAATGTTTGTTCAGATACCCGATTCGGATGCCGCGCAACTGGCCGCGCTGCCGGGTGTGAAACGGGTGCGGCAGGCGCGTCTCATGCACCTGCTCCTGGACCGCGCGGTAATTGTCCACAAGGTGGCCGATGCGTGGAGCCAGATTGGAGACGCCAACGCCGGCAAGGGTGTCAAGATCGCCATCGTGGATACGGGCATCGATGTGGGACATGCGGGGTTTAACGATACGTCGCTGACGACGCCGAACGGGTTCCCCAAGACGAACGTCGATACTGACTCCGTCTTCACCAACAGCAAAGTGATTGTGGCGCGGAGTTACGTGAACCTGCTGCCAAGCCGCGATCCGGACCTTTCGGCGCGCGACCGCGTGGGGCATGGAACCGCTCTGGCCATGGTTGCCGCCGGAGTGCGCAACGCGGGGCCGCTGGCGACCATCACGGGAATCGCTCCGAAAGCGTGGCTTGGCAATTACAAGGTATTCGGCACGCCAGGGGTCAACGACAGCGCCTCCGACGATGCGATTCTGAAAGCCCTCGACGACGCGGTGGCGGATGGCATGGATATCATCAGCCTGAGTTTCGGTGACGATTTCGCTCCGCGGCTGGCGGATGACCTGGACGTAGCCGCCGTGGAGCGGATTACGCAAGCGGGCGTGATTGTGGTGGTGGCCGCCGGCAATAACGGCCCGGACTTGAACACTATCTCCTCGCCGGCGACGGCGCCTTCCGCCATCAGCGCCGGCGCCTCCACCAATGACCGCACATTTGCATCGGGCGTGGATGTGCCGGGGCTCGGGCTGCTCACCGCGATCAACGGCGATGGCTCCGCTCCTGGCGCTCCGGTGACTGGTTCCGTGGCGGACGTGTCCGCCCTGGATCAGAATGGTCTTGCCTGCACTCCACTACCCGCCTCCAGCCTTGACGGCAAGATTGCGCTCATCCTGCGAGGGACGTGCACGTTCGAGGCAAAGCTGACCAACGCGCAGGCGGCCGGCGCGATTGCGGCGATAGTGTATGCCGCGGAGAGTTCTCCGAGCCCTATTCCCATGGCTGTAGGAGCGGCCACGCTGCCCGCGGAAATGATCTCCAACCAGGATGGCGTCAGCATCAAGAGTACGATGGCCTCGCGGGATGTGGTCGCCACCATTCACTTCACATTGAGCGCCGTTCCGATTCCGCCGAACCGGCTGGCCGATTTCTCGGCCGCCGGGCCGAGCGTATCCGGTTTGATCAAGCCCGAGATCAGCGCCGTCGGCGAGAGCATCTACGTGGCCACGCAGAGCTTTGACAAGAATGGGGACATGTATGACGCGAGCGGCTACATTCTTGTCGATGGGACCAGCTTTTCCACCCCGCTCATCGCGGGCGCCGCCGCGCTGCTCAAGAGCGCAAGACCCGGGTTGACGGTGGATCAGTATCGCTCCCTGCTCATCGACACCGCTGCCTCCGTGCAGACCACTGCCGGAGGCGCGGCCACTCTCCAGCAGGGCGGCGCGGGCGTGCTTGATGCATTGGCGGCCTTGAACTCCCCGGTGAGCGCGGTTCCGGCGACGGTCAGTTTCGGCGTGGGCGGGCCGGATACTCAATTCTCGAAGACCGTTACCCTGACAAACCTCAGCGGGCAGAAAGACACATTCACCATCGCGGTAGTGCCTTCGCGGGGTGATTCAGCGCCCTCTCCCGGCGCCCGAAGCGTGGATCTCGCCCCCGGCGCTTCCGTGGACGTCCCGCTCCTCTGGAACGCCACCGGGATGCCGCCCGGCCCCTACGAGGGTTTCGTCACCATCACCGCGGCTTCCACCGGAGCGGTGGTCAAGGCTCCCTATTGGTATGCCGTCACGTCGGATGTCCCGGCGCACATTACCATTCTCTCCACTACGGATACAGGCAGGCGGGGAAGATTGATTCAGGACGCATTCGACTTCCGCATCACGGATGTGTCCGGCGTCGCCATGCCGAACCTTGTTCCGGATGTCTCGGTGGTATCAGGGGGCGGAAGTGTCCGCACCATCGCGACCGCTGACGCGCAGATTCCCGGGGTGTTCAGCGTGGATGTGGTGCTGGGGCCCACGGCTGGTCCAAACATCTACCGTGTGACGATCGGCAATCTGACCAGGGATGTTTCCATCACCGGCCAGTGATGGGTTTTGCAGCCGTGATTCCGCGTTCAGGGCAGGGGAGTGGTCAATGATCCTGAACGAAGACTTGAAGGATGAGCAGCTTTTCCGGCGTCTCCTGTTTCAAAACGGGCTCAGTTCCATGGCGAAGGCCTTTCATGGTAAGCCGAGAAAGACGCTGCTCGATCCCGGCCGGCGCCTGTTCCGGATGGCGACGCTGCTCGATTGTTATCCATTCCGCGGCGTGTGGTGGATGAGCGAGGCGGTCTACGCTGCCCTGCTGACGGAGGCTGGAGGAGACCGCGCGAAATTTCTCAAGATCGCGCGGGACCATCTGGCGGTCAAGATGACCTGGAGCCCCGGAATGCGGCATATCATCGAGATCCGGCTCACGCAACCGGTGTATGCGTGGGTGGGCCCGGCGCGCGAGCAGAAGGAAAGCATCGCGCGCATGAAGCACGTGGTCTGGAACGGCGGCGCCGAGCAGATCTTTCTGCCCAACCTCTCCGATGCCGAATACCTGATGGCCAGCCGCTGGGCTACGCTCGAGAGTACGTACGTGGTGAACGTGGACTACGATCCGCAAGCAGATCCCGAGTACGCGTGAACACGTCCCGCAGCATTTTTTCCGTCAGCCGTCCCGTGGAGGTGTTCTGCCGGCTCGGATGGTAGGAAGCAATCAGCGTGGGCAGGCCGTCACCCATTTCGTGCTCCACTCCGTGGCCGAAGGCGAAAGCGGACTTGCGTGCAATCCGTCCCTGGTCGTGAAGGATCGAAAGATAGGTGTCGAAGGCAATACGTCCCAGCGCCACCACCACACGCACGCCGGCGAGCAGGGCGATCTCTCCCTCGAGATACGGACGGCAATTGGCCAGTTCTTCGCGCGTAGGCTTGTTGTCCGGCGGCGCGCAGCGCGCCGAGGCGGTGATCCAGACGTCGCGCAGCGTCAAGCCATCGTCGCGGGAACGGCTCTCCGCCTGTGAGGCGAACCCCGTGCCGTGCAGCACGCGGTAGAGAAAGTCGCCCGATGCGTCGCCCGTAAACATGCGTCCCGTCCGGTTGGCTCCGTGGGCTGCCGGAGCAAGGCCCACGATGAGGACCCGCGCTTGCGGGTCGCCGAAGGCGGGCACCGGTTTTCCCCAATACTCCCAGTCGAGATAGGCGCGGCGCTTTTTCCGCGCCACTTCGAGGCAGTAGGCTCGCAGGCGAGGGCAGCGAGTACAGGCGATCACCTGCTGTTGGAGAACATTGAGTGCGGCGGACATCCGAACTTTCAGGATACCCGGGCTGTCACCTCCGGCGGAACCGTTGCATCTGCAGAGTATGCTCTACGAAATGAACTCCGGGAAGAGTCTTGAACAGATCGATGCCGCTTTGCGCGATTCCGCCGCGCGCCACAAGTTCGGCGTCATTACCGTCCATGATCTTCGGGAGACCATGAAAAACAAGGGCGTCGAGTTCTCCAAAGCGTGCATAGTGTACGAGGTCTGCAACCCGCATCAGGCGAAAAAGGTTCTTGAATCGAACGGGGCCGTCTCCACGGCCCTGCCCTGCCGCATCTCCGTCTATGAAGTGCCCGGCGGCTATCAGATTGCCACGCTGCTGCCGACGGCGCTGATGAAGATGTTCGGAAATCCCGAACTGGAGCCGGTGGCCAGGGAAGTGGAAGACGTGGTTACCGAGATGATTCGCGATGCGGCCTAGCCGGCGAGTTCGAACAGCCCCGCCGCCCCCTGTCCGCCGCCCACGCACATTGTGACCACTCCGTAGCGGGCGTTGCGGCGGCGCATTTCGTTGGCCAGCGTGCCCACCAGGCGCGAGCCGGTCATCCCGAACGGATGCCCGATCGAGATCGAGCCGCCGTTCACATTCAGCTTCGCGGGATCGAGCCCCAGCCTGTCGCGGCAATACACCACCTGCACGGCAAAGGCTTCGTTGAGTTCCCACAGATCAATGTCACCGATCTTCAGGCCATGCCGTCTCAGCAGCTTCGGGACGGCATATACCGGGCCGATTCCCATCTCATCCGGCTCCAGGCCCGAGACGGCGAAGCCGCGATAGATCAGCTTGTAGGGGATCTTGAGTTCGTCCGCGCGCCGCCGCGACATCAGCAGCGTGGCCGAGGCTCCGTCAGAGAGTTGCGAGGAGTTGCCGGCCGTCACCGTGCCCTGTCCGCTGTCGGGATCGAAGTGGGGCTTCAGCTTCAGCAAGCCCTCGAGCGTCGTGTCCGGACGGTTGCACTCGTCGCCTTCCACCGTCGCCTGTTCCTCACCGGCGACCTCTCCGGTCTTCTTGTCGAGGATGGCGCGCGTCACCCGCACCGGGGCAATCTCTTCGCGGAAGAAACCTTCGTCCCGCGCCCGCGCCGTGCGCTGCTGGCTGAGCAATGAGTACTCGTCCTGCGCCAGCCGGGTGATGCGGTAGCGCTTCGCCACCACCTCGGCGGTCACCCCCATCACCATGTAGATGCCCGGCTTGTGCTCATTCACGTAGGGGTGAGGCTGCGAATCGCGCGGCGACATGGTGATGCTTTCCACGCCGCCGCCGATTGCGGCGTCCGCGCCTTCGTTCACGATCTGGTGCGCGGCCATCGCCACGGATTGGAGCCCCGAGGAGCAAAAGCGGTTCACTGTTGCCGCCGCAACCGTGATGGGGAGACCGGCGACGATCGAGGCCACGCGGGCCACGTTCATCCCCTGCCGGCCGTGGGGCTGTCCGCACCCGAGAATGACGTCCTCGATTTCCGCGGGGTCCAGTTCCCGATGGCGGTTCACCACCTCCCGGATCGCATGGGCGGCGAGGTCGGCGGGATGAGTGCGGTTGAAGGAGCCCCGGAACGACTTCGCGAGCGGCGTTCTGACACTATCCACGATGACGGCTTCACGCATTTCGGCTGCCTCCTTCGGCGAATGGTTCCCCCTCGCGGGCCAGGCGCCCGAGGAGCGGCTCCGGCGTCCACAGCGCGCCGTGGCGCTCGTGGAACTCGCGGATGCGGGCGAGCACTTTGTCCAGGCCCACCGTATCCGCGTGAAACATCGGCCCTCCGCGATGGGCGGGAAACCCATACCCGTTGAT
>JADLBG010000639.1 GCA_020847895.1 Bryobacterales bacterium | reverse complement strand
CGGAGTGCGCGGCTTCTTTGAAGCCACCACATCCAACGGCGCCATCGACGCGCAGGTGGTGGAAGCCAGCGGAAGACCCATCAAGGCCGACAGTTCCAACGGGAGAATCAACCTTACTGTCGAATCCATCAAAGGGAGCGATGTGCAGGCATCCACCAGCAATTCCTCCATCACCGTCCGCCTGCCCTCATCGCTCAATGCCCGCCTCAAGGCGAGCACCTCGAATTCCAGCATCAACAGCGAATTCGATCTCACCGTCCACGGCAGCCTCTCGAAGAACCGCCTCGACGGTACCATCGGTTCCGGCGGACCCCTCATCAACCTCTCGAGTTCGAACGGCGCCATCCGCATTCAGAAGCTTTGATGGGAGCTTATTTCCCTCGTACCCGTTCCATCACTCGAAAGCCTTGCGGCAGTTGAAATGCGCCGCTTGGAGGCTCTGTGCCAATTCTTAAGTTGGATAGCTCCTCAATAGACAGAAATCGGGTGCCATTGCTCATGCTTCCTTCCATCTCAGATCTGACAAAAATACCCAATTCGGGGAGAACGCAACTCGTGCCGCGGTTCGTGGCCAACTGCCGGTCCACCACCAGACATTGGACTCCGTTGACGTTCGAGTACCCTTTTTCGAACTGGGCGTCCGGCCTCATACGTGGAATAGACCGCAGTCGTTGGGCAATCGTAGCTTCGCCAATGGCGTAGTTCAGCGAATAGACCGTTCGTGATGCCGCGTCCAGTAAAGTTCCCGTATGCGGCGGGCACGATTTCGTCGAATCGCTACGAATGTTCCTCACTTCCAATGTGGAGCCATCCCTGCCGCGCATGGCCCTCCCCGTAAATTCCCTCAGGAGGACGCGGGATCCATCCTGCTTGACTTCATATTCGCGAATCGTGAGGTCAGCGGTATAAGGCGTCCACTGTGCGGCGGCAAAGGGCGCGGAAAGAAGGACCAGGCATACCAATTTGATCTTCATGGCAGTTCCTTTCATTGACCCTCGAACGCCGAATTGAAAGTTCACGCACAACTGCAACATTTCGGCCAACTGCAATTGACGTAGTAGTTGATCCTGTTGCATGTATCCCTTATGATGTCCATGGACGGAGGGCAGGGGTTGGGTGAGCACGACCCGGTTCCACAGGTGTGCTGGTACATCATGCAGTCTTCACCATCCCACACCCAACAAGCCTGCGCCCAAAGATATTAAACTCCAAATATCCATACAAATACGCAAAGAATACCGGCGAAGGCCAATCGTCTTCTCGCGTCGCGAATGGAGACAGGCATATTACCTCCTATCGTGCAAATAGTAATCCAGATTAAGAATGGAGTCAAACATTTTAAAAACCAATTTTCTCGAATCCCGCTTTCGCGTATGCTTGCGGGCCGCGTCTGACATTCTTGGGCAATGCTCCTTACGGAAGATTCGCCGTCAGGCCCGGATGTAAGGCCAAGAGGCAAGTGAAACGCTAGACCCACCATCAGGCAATGCTGAAATTGCAGGTCTTCCCGCTGATCCCGAGGCTCGCGGATTGCTCGACTTGCATCATCTGGCGAGGTAAGTTTCCGCCTCAGCCTCGCTTCCAATGGCGAACTTAATTCATGGAGATGGTAGCATCTCTGGAAGCGACCACAAACCGATGCCAGGCAGCGCCAGGATGCAGATCATGAACGTGGGACGAGATCAGCGGCAACGCGAAGGCCGATTTCACCTCTGTCGGCCGTCAACACAAAACCGGTTTTCGCCTCCCGGACGTGGCGGGAAAAACCGATTTTGTTCCCAAACTGAAGGCGTAATCCGAAGCGCCGTTGCTACGCCAGTCCTACAATCTCCCCCCCTTCATTCACATCCATATGCGCCGCCTGCGGGTCCTTGCCCAACCCCGGCATGCGCAGCATGTTCCCCGCGATCACCACCAGGAAGCCCGCTCCCGCCGACAGATGCACGTCGGTCACCGTCAGCGTGAATCCGCTCGGCGCGCCGAGAAGCTTGGGGTCGTCGCTCAACGACGATTGTGTCTTCGCTATGCACACCGGCAGGCGCCCGAATCCGAGCGCGGCGTACTGCTGCAGCTTCTTCCGCGACCCCGATTCGAAATGCACTCCGGCGGCCCCGTAAATGCGGCGCGCCACGGCGCCGATCTTCTCCTCGAGCGGAAGTTCCGCCTCATACAGCGGCTTCGGACACCCCGGCAGCGAAGCCGCATTCACCACTGCCTCCGCCAGGTCCACAGCCCCCTCGCCTCCTCTCGCGAAGACGTCCGCTTCCACACCCACCACACCCCGGTCCCGGCAATGCGCGCGAATGATCGCCAGATCCTCATCCGAATCCGAGGCGAAGCGGTTCAAAGCCACTACCACGGGAAGCCCGAACGCCGCGAGGTTGTCCAGATGCTTGTCGAGATTGGCGAACCCGGCGGTCAAACTCCCGGCGCCCTGCTCCTCCAGGGCGCGCACCGAAGCGATGAGCACCGCCGCGGATGGCTTGAGCCCCGAGGAGGGCATCACCAGGTCCATGTATTTCTCCGCTCCGAGGTCCGCCGCAAAACCAGTCTCGTTGATCACCCAATCGGCAAGTTGCAGACCCATCTTCTGGGCAATGACGCTGCTGGTTCCATGGGCGATATTGGCAAACGGGCCGGCGTGGATGATCGCGGGAGTATGCTCCGTGGTTTGCACAAGATTCGGCATGACGGCTTCGTTGAGAAGCACCATCATCGCTCCCGTCGCCTTGAGGTCTCCGGCCCGGACCGGTTTTCGATCAAGCGTTAGACCCACCACGATGTCCGAAAGCCGCCGCCGCAGATCTTCCCGTGAGGCGGCAAGCGCGAGCACTGCCATCACTTCGCTGGCCGCCGTGATCACGAATCCCGTTTCGCGGGGAACGCCGTTCGCCTTCCCGCCAAGCCCCACAATGATATGCCGCAGGGCGCGGTCATTCATGTCGAGGGCGCGCGGCCAGAAAATGTTATCGACATCGATGCCCAGCGCGTTGCCGTGATGAAGGTGCGAATCAAGCATCGCGGCCAGCAGGTTGTGCGCTGAAGTCACCGCGTGGAAATCGCCGTTGAAGTGCAGATTAATCATCTCCGGCGGGATGACCTGCGAACGTCCGCCTCCCGTGGCCCCTCCCTTGAGGCCAAAGACCGGGCCGAGGGAAGGCTCGCGCAGCGTGACGACGGCGCGGCGTCCGGTGCGCGCGAGTCCTTGAGCCAGCCCGATCGAGACAACGGTCTTCCCCTCTCCGTGGCTTGTCGGCGTGATGGCGGTGACAAGGATCAGTTTTCCTCGCGGCGGGCGGTTCCCGTCCAGAAGCGCCAGGTCCAGTTTCGCCGTGAACTTACCGTAGTACTGAAGGTGATCTTCCGCGATATCCAACTGGTCGGCAATGTCGCGGATGGGTTTCAAAAGAGCGGACATGCGGATTAACCTGCCTCCTCATTGGCGCGCCGCAGCAGCGAGCGCATGTAGGCGATGCAATATGCGGTGCCGGCGCGGCGGATTCCCCTGTCACCGGCGAGTTGAGGAACGTGATCGGGCACCGCGGCGCCGTTGAACCGCACCTTGCGCAAGGCCTTCATCACTTCGTACATATTCATGTATCCGTCGTCGGGGAACGTCTCCACAAAATGCGGCATCGCGCCGCTCACGTTTCGGAAGTGGACATCGAAAATCTTGCCGCGCCCGCCGAAATCCGCGATCATCTCGAACACGTTCTTGCCCATCTTGCCGCCGCCTTCGGACCATGTGCCGATGCAGAAGGTAAGGCCCCAGGACTTGCTGGCCCCCGCGATCTGTTCGGCCCGGCGGTAGCCTTCGTAGTTCACAAAGAGTTTGGCGACCCCATTCATTTTCGCAACTGGCGGATCGTCCGGGTGAAGAGCGAGTTTGACGTCGGCCTTTTCCGCGACCGGGAGCACGGCCTTCATGAAGTAGGTGTAGGCGCCCCAGATGTCTTCGGCCGAATACTCGCGCTCGAACGCCTGTTTCTCCACCTTCGCGCGAAAGTCCGCCAGATCGAACTGGCGGGCCTTGTAGCCGCGCGGGCTGAGCACTTCGGCGGTGGTGTAGGTGTTGGCGGGATGCCAGTCGTAGTTCGACACGGGAATCCCCAGGCGCCCGCAATCGCGCAGAAACGTGCAGTAGGTTTCGATCAACTCGTCCCGCTTGCCGCGGCCGAGTTGCACGTCAGCATGCCGGTATGCATAGTGTACTCCCGAATAGATCCTCATCTGGAACCGCGCCAACCGGTCCTGCGTGGCCTTGATGAACTCGTAGGTGGCATCGCTGTCGAACTCGATGCGGCACCACCGGATGCCGATCTGCTGAAGGAACAGCAGGTCTTCGTCCGTCATCGAGCGGATAGGCATGCGGTGGGAGAGTTTGATGTTCGATGGGTCGTATTCATCAATGACTGTTCTCTTCCGCCCGGCGGGCGCCGGCGCCGGGGCAAGGGTTGGCAAGAGGGCCGATTGCAGCAGACAGCGGCGTGTAGGCATAGCCGATTCAGAATATCATCAAGGTTGTGACACAGTACGAGGTTTCCACTTTGGCGGGAGGCTGCTTCTGGTGCCTGGAAGCGGTCTTTGACGAGTTGGAGGGCGTGGTTTCCGTCGAGTCCGGCTACATGGGCGGCCATGTGCCCAACCCCGGGTACAAAGAAGTATGCACGGGCGCCACCGGCCATGCCGAAGTGGTGCGGGTGGCCTTTAATCCCGAGGTGACCGCGTTTCGCGAACTGCTCGAGGTCTTCTTTTCTATCCATGATCCCACTACGCTCAACCGGCAGGGCGATGACACGGGTCCGCAGTACCGCAGCGCCATTTTCTATCACTCCGCCCGGCAGAAGCGGACAGCGGAAGATCTGATTCGAAAACTCAGCGAAGAGCGGGTTTGGCGCGATCCGATTGTGACGGAAGTGACTCCGGCCTCACAATTTTACTTGGCCGAAGATTATCATCAGGAATATTACCGGAACAACGGCAGCCAACCGTATTGCATGTTTGTGGTGACTCCAAAGGTGAAGAAATTTAGGGAAAGATTTGGGATCAAGAGAAAATCATGAGGACAATTCAATGAAACAGCGAATACTCCTGAAGGCGGCCGCTCCACGCACGCCCGGCGCCGCGCACGATCATGCACTTGCACCGTGACCTTCGCCTTTGTCCTCTACTTCGCCGCCAACGCGTGAAGCGGCGCCGTCAACATTCGAGCGACGTCCGGCAATATTCGTAACACTTCTTGACTTCGGAAACCGTTTCCACGCCTTTGTATTCGTACTCGATGTTTGCCGGGATGGGATACTTTCTGTCGCGAAGCAGATGCAGCACTTCTCTGATCTTCGTGTCCCCCTCGACGAACGGCACGTTCTCTCCCTGGTCTTTCTTGCGGTCTTTCAGGTGCAGCGCCACGATCGCTTCGTGGTTACGCTCGATAAACTCCACCGGATCGAGGCCGGCGGCCGTGAAATGGCCGATGTCGAGGTTAATGGCGATGTAGGGCGAATTTCCTTCCCGCGCCTTGGCGAAACTTTCCGGCGTCGCGAATTCGTTGTCCAGAACCCGCGAGTGGTTGTGCATACCCACGCGAATTCTGGCCCTTTTCGCGTATTTGTCAATCCGCTTGGCGGTGGACACGTTCGACGATGCGGTAATGCACTTCACCCCCAGCGCCTTGGCGAACTCAAATCCGCGCTCGATCTCATCATCGTCGAAATCTTCCCGGAAGCTGTAGTTGTAGGCAACCAGTTCGATGCCCGCTTTCCGGAACTTCGTCCGCACTTCGCGGAAGTGATCGATGGACACCGTCTTTCTCCACATGCGCAGTTCATCGCGCCGCATGCGGTTGTGTATCCCCGTAGGCTCGACGTGGCCCTGCCAGAGTTCACAAAAGGTGAGGCCCACTTCCTGCATCCCGAGGATCGCATCGTCCAGCGGCCGGTCACGGAAGCTGTAGCTCTGCACACCAATCTTTACTCCTTGAACACGGGAAGATTGCGCCGCCTCCGCGGCCGTGACGGCGCCTGGAATCAGTTGGATGAATACGCGTCGCGAAAGCATAACCAAGCCTCCTTTCCGGACATGGGGGGCGCACCGCTATGGCTACTAAAGCCCCAGCCACTTGCCGACGATAGAGTAAGCAGTGCAACCACGATCCTGGGGCATTCGCGCATGATGCCTCGGGAAGGCCATTGAACGCGAGCGCTATCCGCTCAGTGGCCATTCTGTTTTCGGACGTCCGGCTTTAGCGCAACCGGACGTCCGTCTTTCTTTGCTTCAGTGCGCCGATCCCGCCGGCTCCACGCCTTGCCGCATCCCAACCAGGTTCCCCTCCGCGTCGAATTCGATCGGCTGCGCTTCGCCAACCACCTCGAGAATCGGATTTTTGCGAATTTCATCGATCAGATTCTCGCTCAGCAGGATCGGAGATAGCTCCAGTGTATTGCGGATCCATCCGATCGATACCTCCCGGGAGTCAAACTTCCCCACCGTCGGCCACATACGCTCCAGACACTCCCGATCAGTAGCGAAGTGAACCGGCGTGCGGATTGCCGCCGGCGTCGAGGCGGTGAGTGAATTGATTCTCGTCGGCACCCAGTCGATGCGGTTCACCAGGCGGTCCGTCGTCACGTCCGCCATCCCGATGCCGACCGCATTGTTGTAAGTGAGTGAACTCAAATCGCGCACAAACACCCGATCGATGCTGGGCGTATCCGGCCAGGGATTGTACTGCCCTTGCACTCCCCGGTTGACCACCTTCGTATCCATGCCGGCGCCGCTGATGTTCTTTCCAATTTCGTCGAGAATCAGGATATCGAGTTGCG
>JADLBG010000638.1 GCA_020847895.1 Bryobacterales bacterium | reverse complement strand
CGATCGCGTCGATTCTGGGAGTGAACCTGTCGGGGAGCTATGAAGTGGGGCCGGGGAATCCGCTGGCGCAGACGATTCAGGGAGTGACGGTACGGTTGCAGAACCGGTATCTGCCGCTGGTATTCGTCTCGCCGCAGCAGATCAACGTGCAAGTTCCCGGCGACTTGCCGGAGGGGGACTATAAGCTGGCGATCAAGTGGGACAGCTACCCGGAGACAGCGACGACGATGCGGGTGGCAAGAAACGCGCCGGGGTTGTTCCAGAAGAAGGTGGACGAGCAGTATTTCGCCGCGGCGGCGCATGACGATGGAAGCGATGTTGTGCCATCCGCTCCGGCCAAGGCCGGGGAGACGGTGACGCTGTATGGCACGGGATTCGGGCCCTATGACCGGATTGCCCCGGACGGGTTCCCGCTTCCGGACAATCCACCGTATCCGCTGGCGGACACGGTGGAGGTGCTGGTGGGAGACGCAGTGGCTCCGGCGGTTTGGGCTGGAGGCGTGCCGGGACAGATTGGGACGGCGATGGTGCGATTCGCGCTGCCGGACGGTGTCCAAGCGGCGAACGGCGGGGCACAGGTGCGGCTGCGGATCAACGGAAGAGAGAGCAACACGGTGCTGCTGGCGGTGCAATGATTGGCGGGCGTGAGGGAATAGACAGCGTCAGGATCAGTATATAGATAGCGGGAGTATCGCGCCGGAGGGTACGATGGGAGCAGATACTCCGACTGCGAAAGGGCTGAAGGATGCTGATCAGGAAACGTAAGGGCTGGGAAATTCCCGAACGTGAAGCGACACCGGAGCGCGTGTATATCCGCCGGCGGGAGATCCTGCTGGGTGCTGGATTTCTTGGATTGGAGGGCCTGGTATCGGCGGCGGAAGGGAAGAGACCGCTGTATCCGGCAAAGCGCAACCCGGAATTCACGTTGGACCGTCCGATCACCGAGGAGTGGGCGACGACGGGCTACAACAATTTCTACGAATTCGATCCGCAGGACAAACAAGCGGTGAAGGACAAAGTGGGATCCTTCGTCATCAGTCCATGGAAGGTGGAAGTGACGGGACTGGTACACAAGCCGAAGACGTTTGACCTGGACGATTTATTGGACATGTTTCCGATCGAGGAGCGGCTGTACCGGATGCGGTGCGTGGAAGCATGGTCGATGGCGGTGCCGTGGACGGGCTTTCCGTTTTCGAACCTGGTGAAACTGGTGGAGCCGAAGGCGGAAGCGAAGTATGTCCGGTTCTGGAGCGCGAGCAAGCCGAAGGAGATGCCGGGGATGCGGAGCACGCCTTGGTATCCGTGGCCCTATTTTGAAGGACTGCGGATGGACGAAGCGATGAATCCTCTGACGATGATGGTGACGGGACTGTACGGGAAGCCGCTGCCGAAGCAGAACGGGGCTCCGGTGCGGATTGTGACGCCGTGGAAGTACGGCTACAAGAGTCCGAAGTCGATTGTGAAGATCGAGTTCGTGACGAAGGAACCACCTACATTCTGGAACAAGCTGCAATCGAGCGAATACGGGTTTTATTCGAACGTGAATCCGCACAAGCCGCATCCGCGATGGTCGCAGGCGAGCGAAAAAGTGATTCCGAACATGGAGCGGAGGCCAACGCTGCTTTACAACGGGTACGAGAAATACGTGGCGGGACTTTACAACGGCAAGGAATTTTGAGCACTGGCCGTGCGGCATGGCGCCTGGCGCGCAGTAGCTGTACTCCATGATTCGAGGAAACGTTGACGAATGTTCCCTGGAGTGCACTAGCCGTGCGGCATGGCGCCTGGCGCGCAGTAGCTGTGCTCCATGATTTCAGGGAAGGTCCGGTTTGCGTTTTTTGGGGCGGCGGTTTCCGGCTGGAGGGCCGGGGCAGATCTTGCCTAAGACGACGGGATGAGAAGCTCCGGTGGCGGAGGGGAGGTTGGAGGGGCGGCCGTGCCAGGTCTCGTAGGCGAGGACGGCAAAGGCGATGGCTTCCTTGGCGTCGGGGTCGACTCCGAATTCGGCGCTCGAGTGGATGGAGATGTTGGGGAGTTCCGAGGCGAGGAGGTTGAGGACGAACCGGTTGTGGACGCCCCCGCCGGAGACGACGAGGTCATGGACGGGCATGACAGGCATGACGTGGCGGCGGATGCCGAGAGCGATGGTGGAGGCGGTGAGGGCAGCGGCAGTGGCGACAAGGTCTTCCATGGGCAAGCGCGTGCTCACGAGGTGTTCGACGAATTCCTCGCCGTATTCCTCGCGGCCGGCGCTTTTCGGGGGCTGCCTGCGGAAGAAGGGGTCGCGGAGGAGAATGCGGAGGAGCCAACGGCTGATCTTGCCTCTGCGGGCGATGACGCCATCACGGTCATAGCGGCGCGAACCGCGAGTGTGGACGCTGACCAACTGATCCATCACCATGTTCCCGGGACCGGTATCGAAGGCGATGACTTTCGAAGGCGAGGTAGAAGGTGGGATGGCAGTGAGGTTGGCGATGCCGCCGATATTGAGGGCGACGCGGCCACGCTTGCGATGCCGGAGCAGGAGGTAATCGACGTAGGGGACAAGCGGGGCTCCCTGGCCTCCGGCGGCCATGTCGCGCGGGCGGAAATCGGAGACGACAGGGACGGAGAGGCGTTCGGCGAGTACGCTGCCGTCGCCGATCTGGAGGGTGCAATTGAGACGACAGCCGAGGAAGCGCGTGGGGTCGGCGATGTGGAGAATGGTCTGGCCGTGGCAGCCCACAAGCTGGAGGGAACGAAGGGGGATTCCAGCCTTCAGGCATAGGCCGCGAACGGCTTTGGCGTAGAGTTCCGGCAGGAGGAAGTGGAGCAAGCCGATTTGGGCGGTGTGGGTACCGGCATTAGAGACGGCGAGCAGGGCTCCGCGGACGGCCTGGGAGTAAGGGGTGGTGGAGTGCGCGAGAGTGGTTACTTTCTTGTTCCAGCCCTCCCCGGTGATGTCGACGATAGCGACATCAATGCCATCGAGAGAGGTGCCACTCATGATGCCGGCGATGATCAAAGGCCCTTCAGCTCCTTCTGAAGATCAGCAAGAAGCTGAAGGGCTTCGATGGGGCGGATCTGATCGAGGTTGAGGTGGCGGATGCGGCCGGCGATGTGGTAATTGACGGGCTCGAAGAGCTGAATCTGCATGGGAGAGCGGCGGGTTTTGGGGCTGAGTTCACCACTCATCTGATGTTCCGTTTTCTCGTGCAAGGCGAGAATTTCCCGGGCGCGCGCGATGACGGAGGGGGGCAGCGCAGCCAAGCGGGCCACTTCGAGTCCATAGCTCTTATCGGCGGAACCGGGCAAAACCTTGCGGAGGAAAACGATCTGATCGCCGGATTCTTTTACGGCGACCTGCAGGTTGGTGACGCCTTCGAGTTGATCGGAAAGTTCGGTTAGCTCATGGTAATGAGTGGCGAAGAGGGTCTTGGCGCGAATGCGGTCGTGGAGGTGCTCGATGACGGCCCAGGCGAGCGACATGCCGTCGAAGGTGGCGGTGCCGCGGCCGACTTCGTCGAGGACGATGAAGCTGGTAGGGGTGGCGGTGTTGAGGATGGCGGCGGTTTCGGTCATCTCGACCATGAAGGTGGAGCGGCCGCGGGCGAGGTTATCGGAGGCTCCGACGCGGGTGAAGACACGGTCGGTGAGAGGCAGGGTGGCGGACTCGGCGGGGACGAAGGATCCCATCTGAGCGAGGACGATGAGGAGAGCGCACTGGCGGAGATAGGTGGACTTGCCTCCCATGTTGGGTCCGGTGATAACGCCGATGAATTTGCCGGCGGGGTCGAGGTAGACATCGTTGGCGATGAAGCGGGAGG
This sequence comes from Bryobacterales bacterium, assembly GCA_020847895.1. Taxonomy (GTDB): domain Bacteria; phylum Acidobacteriota; class Terriglobia; order Bryobacterales; family Bryobacteraceae; genus CADEFT01. Next base: position 2,599 of record JADLBG010000638.1, on the reverse strand, counting down.
CGTCGCGGGAGGCGAGTTTCTCGATGACGGGATGGCGGGCGGCGACGGCGTGCATGAGGCCGTTGGGGGAGAATTTTGGGCGGCAATAGCGGTTTTCGGCGGCGACCTGGGCGAGGGCGGCGGCGACGTCGAGTTCAGCGACGGCGGCGGCGGTGAGGCGGATGCGAGCAGCTTCGGCGGCGGCGAGGGAACGGAGGCGGGAGAAGAGGTCGCGCTCGATGGCGAGCATACGCTCCTCGGCCTCGAGGATTTTGACCTCGAGTTCCTTGAGTTCGGGAGTGGTGAAGCGCTCGGCGTTGACGAGGGTCTGTTTGCGTTCGTAGTCCGGCGGGGCGAGGTGAAGGTTCGCCTTGGAGATCTCGATGTAGTAGCCGAACACATTGTTAAAGCGGACCTTGAGGGAGGCGATGCCGGTGCGGGCGCGCTCGCGCAGTTCGATGCGGGCGATGTACTGTTTGCTGTTGCGGGAGATGTCTCGCAATTCGTCAAGGGCGTGGTCGAAGCCTTCGCGGATGACGCCGCCATCGGCGAGGGAGACGGGAGGCTCGGAGGTGATGGCGTTGAGGATGGCGTCGCGAACTTCGGCGACGTCGTCGAGGCGTGAGGCGATTTCGGCGAGGCGGCCGGAGAAAGGAGCACAGACCTGCCGGAGGGCGGGGGCGGCGGAGAGGGAGATGCCGAGGGCGCGCAGTTCCCTGGGGTTGGCGGTTCCGAGGGTGACCTTGGAGAGGAGGCGTTCGAGGTCGAGGATGGCGCCGAGGATTTTGCGAAGTTCGCCGCGCTCGATGCTGGAGGTTAGCAAGGACTGGACGGAATCGAGGCGGGCTTCGATCTCGGGAAGGTGGAAGGCGGGACGCAGCAGGCGGCGGCGAAGCAGGCGGGCACCCATGCCGGTGAGGGTTTCGTCGAGGACATGAATGAGAGTGCCTTCCTTCCAGCCATCGGCGAAGAGTGGTTCGAGGAGTTCGAGGTTGCGCACGGTGGCGGCATCGAGGATGAGCGAATCAGAACGGTCGTACCAGGTGGGACGGTCGAGGTGGTCCAGCGTGGATTTCTGGGTCTCGCGGGCATAGTGAAGGATGGCGGCAGCGGCTCCGATGGCGAGAGGGCGCGCGGCGAGGCCGCAGCCGTCAAGGCTCATCAGATGGAAGTGATCCTGAAGGGAGCGCTGCGCGTAGTCGAAGGCGAAGATCCAGTCGTCGAGGGGGGTGAGGCAGATTTTGTTTGTGGGAGAGGGGGCGGATCCGGCGGAGGGGAAGAGGATTTCCCGTGGGTTGAGGGCCTCGAGGGCGGCGGGGAGATCGGCGGCGGCGAGTTCGGTGGCGCGGAACTCGCCGGTGGAGAGATCGACAAAGGCGAGTCCGGCGGCTTCGTGGTGAATGAGGGAGGCCGCGAGGTAGTTGTTTTCCTTGGGACGGAGGACTCCGGATTCGGTGGTGGTGCCCGGGGTGACGACGCGGGCGATTTCGCGTTTCACCAGTTTCCTGGCGAAGCGCGGATCTTCCATCTGCTCGCAGATGGCGACGCGGTAGCCCTTGTGGATGAGTCTTGCGAGATAGGACTCGGCGGAGTGATGGGGGACGCCGCACATGGGGATGGGCTGGCCTTTTTCCTTGTTGCGGCTGGTGAGGGTGATTTCGAGTTCGCGCGCGGCGGTGACGGCATCGTCGTAGAACAACTCGTAGAAGTCGCCGAGGCGGAACATGAGCAGGGCTCCGGGGACCTGCTGTTTCAGGGAATGATACTGCCGCATGAGCGGCGTCGAAGGCTCACCGCTCATGAAGTCCTGTCAGGCGTAAATGCCGCGGAGTTTGATGGCGAAGGCGACGCGGTCGAGAGCCAGCATATAGGCGGCAGTGCGGTTGTGGACCGCATGCTTCTCGGCGTAGCCGGTGACATCCTTGAAGCTGTTGACCATGATCTCTTCGAGGCGGCCATTGACGAGTTGTTCGTTCCAAAAGAATCCCTGTCTGTCTTGCACCCACTCAAAGTAGGATACGGTGACGCCGCCGGCGTTTGCCAGGATGTCGGGGATGACGAAGATTCCGCGGTCAGCGAGGATATGGTCGGCGGCGGCGGTGGTGGGCCCGTTGGCGCCTTCACACAAGATCTTCGTGCGGAGGCGGGAAGCATTTTGGGAATGGATGACATTCTCCTTGGCGGCGGGGAGGAGGACATCACATTCGAGGAAGAGGGCTTCTTCGCGGTCCATGTTTTCGGTTTCGGGGAAGTTGAGGATGGAGCCGGTCTCCTTGCGATGTTTGAGGAGGGCGTTGACATCGATGCCGCGCGGGTTGTAGACGGCTCCATCGTACTCGATGATGGAGATGATCTTGAAGCCGGCGCGCGCCATGAGGCGGGCGGCCATGCCGCCGACGTTGCCGAAGCCTTGAATGACGACGCGCGTATTGGAGGGTTCGAGGCCGAAACGCTTGAGGGCCTGGAGGGCGACAATGAGACAGCCGCGGCCGGTGGCTTCGGAGCGCCCGCGCGATCCGCCGAGGTTGACGGGCTTGCCGGTGACCACGGCGGTGACGGTTTGGCGGTGATGCATGGAGTAGGTATCCATGATCCAGGCCATGGTCTGCTCATTGGTGTT
>JADLBG010000637.1 GCA_020847895.1 Bryobacterales bacterium | reverse complement strand
GTCTCGCCGGGCGAAGATGCCCCGAACCATAATTGGCCCTTCGGCCAGTGAGCCACGGTGGATGCCGTCAATAGCAGGCTCACTCCCAAAGCCGGCAGTACGGTAAATATCAACAAGCGCATGCGCGTTCCTCGCGCGTGAGGTCCGCGCGAACAACTCCAGAGGAACAAAAATAGCAGCGCTGTCGCGTCCACGAACGCGAAAGAAAAATTCGCGGCAAAAGAAAGCGCCAGACATGTCGAAGCAGCCGCGCAGCGCTTGTTCCCGCCGGCCCCCTCTCCGTATGCCGTGCACGCGATGGCGCTCAACAGAAATCCCAAGGCCAAACCATAACCGCGCGCCGCCACCAGGTAATCCAGAATGAACGGATTGAAGACAAGGCACGCCAGCAATATCCACTGCCGCGTTACAGTTCGTGCAATCATCCGGCACAGGCAATATGATGCGCCCAAATAGAGGATTGCGCCGCCAATCGCCGGCAGGCGCACCGTGAACTGTGAGGCGCCAAACATCGAGACCGCCAGCCGGATCAACATCGAGTTCAGCAGATGATTGTTCGATGCCGCGGCCCAGTGCGAAGGCGATGAGGGAGCCACCCAACTGAGAAACGTATCAGCTTCATCAATCGTGATGGACTGCGTGGCCGCGCGTACCACCACCACAACGAGGGCAGCAGCCGCCGTGCACACCAGGAGCGCGGGTTGACGCTGGAATGGGTTGGCTCGCATGAACAGCGGCGTGCGTGGGCCGCTAGGTCAAAGAGTTCAGAAATGCCGCCGCCAACTACACCAGTCTGTTAAAAACGTGCGCCGCGCCCCCGTGGCGGCCCCTCATTGCCGGCAAACCGCGATCAGGCTGTCGCGCCCATCACTTTCGGCCGCGCTACGGGAGCCGGCACCGCCTGCAACACGAACGGTTCGCGGAATCCGGCCAGCACCGGCGTCAACTGATCAATCGTCCTCCGAAGTTCCGCCATCGTTTCCACGAACTCTCCGTCTCTTCGTCGCTCCAGGACGCCGCGCATCGCTTGAAACTCCTGTGTCAGTTCACTCAGAGCCCTCTCGATGCCGCCGAATTGCGCCTTCTGAGCCGGTACGGCCGTCGAAAGAAGCGGCAGCCACTGGCTTCCCATCTCCCTCCGGATTACGCCTAGCATCCGTTCTCCGTTCACCAGCAGCAGACTTGCCATCCATTGCAACAGCACGAACCCCATAAGCCCAGCAAGCGCCAGGCGGGGCATCTCGATATTCATTGACCGCGCCCCCTGAAAGACCGCCATTGCCGAAAGCGAGCATACCGCGACTGCCGCTACTCCCCATGCGTGCATCCGGATTTCGTGAACATCGGCTCTCAACGAATGTCGATCGGCCTGCTCATGCTGCTCGGCCAGCAGACAAGCCCCTGCCATATCGCCTGTTTTCAACGTCGCGTGGATCCTGCGCAGCAGTGGACTTGCCTGTGCGGCCTCTCCTCCAAGCCTTTCCGACGTCTCCCCAACCGCCTTCGCCGTCAACAGCCGCCTCGTCTCCTGAACCGCGTCGGATTCGAGCGTTCCTTCCTCCGCCCACATCCTCCACCGGATGGCGAACCCCTGCACTACCCCCGCGACAAACACCATCGCGCAAGCCGCCAATCCCCACCCGAGCCAGGGAACCAGCGCTCCCGCCGTGCTGAAAGCCAGCAGCAAGGCGAACGCCTTGCGGCCCGCCGGCGAGATTCTCACCGCCGGCGGCGCCTTGTCCGGAACCCTGAGCGGTAACCGTACCTCCGCCGATGGCCGCGCTGCCGGCCGTGACGGTTCTGACAACGTGACTGATCCGTAGCTCTGCCCTCTCTGCCAGGCCTCTTGCAGCCACCGCGAGTGGCAATCCACCATCTCGCCCGCCGATGTGATCCGAGCGGCCATCGCCAGCACTTCCTCTTGCAGCGCCATCTCATCCACGAAACGCTCGGCCGCCGGCATCAGCCCTCTCGCCATCGAGGATGCGAACATGTGGCGAATCTTTCCAAGCACTGCGCTGCTCTCCGTCTCCACGGCGATGCAATATGGCCTCGCCCGGCCGTCTCCTATCTCGCCGTGATACAAGGTACAACCGGCCAGTTCACGAGGCGGCGCCACCGTGAACAAAATGCGAAATGCCGTGTAGCCATAGAAACCTGACCCGAGCTTTTGAGAATCGAATAAAATGCCTAGTTGCGGCATGGGGAGGTACTCCTTCTAAGGCCCAAACTTATTTGTATAAGCTAAGTGCCTCCGCCCCTCGACAATTCTCAACACGCCGATGCGGGGTGTGGTACTGTGCGGGCACTAGCCCCCTCCCGTGCTTCACATCCTGTATCGGCGCGCCCATATAGCCTCCGCGGGAATATGACTTCCAGCCTGATGGTGCGAGCGTGGGCGAACAGGGAACTTCCGCGCACGAAGGTGAGCTAGAATTCAATAAAGTCAGAGGAGGCGACATCGTTATGTGCCTTACCGGATCGGTCGGCCCCAAGGCTCTCTCCGATAACAAGCGGGAGGAAGTCCGCTTAGTCCAGATGCTGATCAATGGCAATCTCGGCAAACTCATTCCACTCGCGCCTCTTGTGGAAGACGGTTGGATTGGCGACGGCACGCTGGGAGCTATTGCAGAGTTCCAGCGCCGCGTTCTCAACATGCCCAGCCCGACCAGCAAAGTCGAACCCGGCAGCGATACCTGGAAGAAGCTCAAGGAAGGACTCGGCGCCGGCCTCACGCGGGAAAAATTCCGCATCATCATGTACCCCGCTTCGGGCACCCTCGTCGACCGCTTCTTTCCGCATTTTTCCGCCGCCCTCACCGCCAACAACATCAACACCCCTCTCCGCCAGTCCCACTTTCTGGGGCAACTCGGCCATGAGAGCGGCAACCTCCGCTATACCGAAGAGATCGCCGGCGGCGAGGCCTACGAAGGCCGCGCCGACCTCGGCAACACTCAGACCGGGGACGGCGTCCGCTTCAAGGGCCGCGGGCTCATTCAGATCACCGGCCGTTCCAACTACACCGCTTACGGAACCGCGCGCCACACCGATTACGTTACCGAGCCCAACAACCGCCTCCTTGCTACCGATGCTTCCGTCGCCGTCGATTGCTCCGGGTGGTTCTGGTCCGCCAATGGCTTGAATGCCCTCGCCGACAGCGATGACATCCGCGCCGTGACGCGAACCATCAACGGTGGATACAACGGACTCGACGACCGCACGAAAAGGACGAACAGAGCGAAATGTATCCTTTTGCCGGACTGATCGCGATTCTACTGGCCGCCGCCGGATGCGCCCAACGGCCTGCTCCGCGGGCGGCAGCCTCTGAAACCCCAGCCGCTGCATTGTCTGCCCCGGCCTACGTCCAGGACTGTCAGCCTTGCGCCATCCGGATTTCGCCGGCCGTGGGCGCCTTCCTCTTCCGCTTCTCCTTCTCTCCGGCGGGAGCCGGCCGCGTGGTGCATTCTATTGCCGTCACGCCTCCGGGCGGTCAAGCCGCCTCCCAGACCCTCCAGGTAAAAAACATGATGCCGCTACTGCCGGGCGCCAAAGTGTTTTTCGGAGGGCAGGATCTGAATTTCGACGGCTACAAGGATCTCATGATTATCACCAGCCACGGAGTCGCTAACGCGTACGCCGACTACTGGCTGTATGATCCCAACACCCGCAACTTCGCGTCCCTCGGCGAATATCCGGTCTTTACCGTCGACCAGGCCTCCAAGCGGCTCAAGACTTATGAGCGCGGCGGCTCCGGCGGCATGATCTACGAATCGCGCCAGTATGCCTTTCTCGATGGAAAACTCACGGTGATGCGCGCGGAAAAACAGGAAGCCATCGAAGGCTCGCCGAACTTCCGCAAGACCGTCGAGGAACGCAAAGACGGCAAACTCGTCACCGTCGAGCGCCAGACTGTCCGCCCGCCAAGGTAACCGCCCGTGTCAATGCCCCTCGTCGAGCAGGGCCTCCACGCAAATCCGTGTCTGCTTCGAAGACGCCACCGGCACGATTTCGAACTCCATCAGATCCGTCCACGCGGCAACCCACTGCTGAAGCAGCAGGACATCGTCCGTCTGCATCAACTGAAAGCAGCGGTCGAAATTCGGCTCCACCCAGCTATCGATGTACTCGAGCCCCTCCGGCATCGATCGTCCCGATTCTCGAAGCCGCCGGTAGATCGGCCTCGGATCGCGGTTCCGGAAGCGCTCAATCACCAGGAAAAGCATCTCTTGACGCTACCACAACCCTCCACGCATGACCTCCTGTTGGGATGCCTCCTCAATCGCCGTTGATTCCCGTATGCTGAAGTCAATGCGGCACAAGACGGAATTGGGTGGACGCCGGATCCTCATCGCCGCGTTTGTGGCCCTGCTGCTGATGATGCTCGTTGCCGGCTACGATAGTCTGTCCGCCCAGAAGAGGGTGCAGGCCGAGATTGCGAATCTCCGCGCCGAGCGCCGCGCCAAGGTCGCCGCGGTCATCGTCATCCGGCGTTCTACATGGCTCTACTCGCGCGAAGTGGAACGGCTGACCGATTACCGCGCGCCCACAACCTCCCCACCAGCCATATCCTCCGTGAAACGGTTCTCACTCGACGTCGACGCCGCCCTCACCCGGTATCCCACCCCCTCCAGCGGAGAAGAGGACGATCTCCTCACCCGCCTGCGGGCCGAGTTGGGCGAACACCGCCAGACGATCGATTCCGGGCAATGCCCCTCGCCGGCGTCTTTGGCGGAACTCACCGCCACCGTCGAACGCTTGCAGGAGTTGGATGCGCGCGTGACCGAGGATGCTGACTCGCAACTGGCGCAAAAGTTGTCCCAACTCCAGCGGAGAGGAACAACCTTCCTCCTGTTCTCCTTGGGCGCCGGCCTGCTGATCGCCCTCGGCAGCCTGGCGTACATCTTGAGACTGGAGGCGAATGCGAGAGTGCATCTCGAACAGATTCTCCGCCACCGGTCAGAATTGCAGGAACTCTCCGCGCGGATCGTCGAAGCTCAGGAACAGGAGCGGCGTTCCCTTTCCCGCGAACTTCACGATGAGGTCGGCCAATCGCTCGGCGCGCTGCTGGTGGATACCGGACGCCTTGCCTCTCTTGTTCCCCCCGGCGAGGACAGCATGCGCCCCTTGCTGAACGGCATTCGCGAAAGGGCCGAGCAACTGCTCCGGGAGGTCCGTGATATCAGCCTCCTGCTGCGCCCCTCAATGCTCGATGACCTCGGTCTCATCCCGGCCCTCGAGTGGCTGGCCCGCGAAACCTCCCGCCAGGGCGGGCCCGAAGTCGAAGTGGTGGATGAAAATGTCTCCGACGACCTCAACGAAGACTACAGAACCTGCGTCTACCGCCTCGTCCAGGAGGCGCTGCGAAACGCAAACCGCCATTCTGGCGCACGGAACGTGATCGTTGCCGTCCGCCAGCGCGAAGGCCGCATCCTCGTCGAGGTGCGGGATGATGGGAAGGGCTTCGATCCCTCCCGCATGCGCGGCATGGGGCTGCTCGGAATGGAAGAACGCGTGCAACGCTTCGGCGGCGCGCTACGCATTGAATCGCAGCCGGGCGGCGGGACAACCGTCGCGGCGGACCTGCCTCTGCGACAGCATTGAGGATTACGGAAGCATGCGCGAGGCGATTCGAATTCTGCTGGCCGATGATCATACGGTAATTCGCACCGGCCTGCGCCTCGTCCTCGAGCAGGAACCGGGATTTACCGTCGTCGGTGAGGCGGCCGACGGGCGCCAGGCCGTCGATCTCGCCGCTTCTCTCAACCCCGATGTGGCCGTACTCGACATCGGCATGCCGAACCTCAACGGGATTGAAGCCGCTCGCCAGATCCATGCCCAATCGGAAACCATCGCCATCGTCATTCTCTCCATGCACTCCGACGAGGGCTATATTCTGAGGGCTTTACGTGCCGGGGCCAAGGGCTACCTTTTGAAGGATTCCGCTGAGGCGGACCTCATTCGCGCCGTGCGCGCCGTGCGGGAAGGGAAGTCCTTCTTCAGCCCTGCCGTCGGTAAGGTGCTTCTCGAAGATTACATGCGCAAACTCGAGCGAACCGGCGCCGAGGATTCCTACGAACTCCTCAGCCCCCGCGAACGCGAAGTCCTCCAACTCGTCGCCGAGGGAAAATCGAACAAGGAAGTAGCCGAAGTCCTGCACGTGAGCCCGTACACGGTCGAGACCCACCGTGCCCGCATCATGGAGAAGCTCAACCTCAAAGGGTTGCCCGAGTTGATCCTCTTTGCCGTCCGCAAGGGTATCATTTCCTGACCTGTAGTCAGACGCCGGAACAAGGAATACTGACCCGCCGGGATAATCCCCGCCGCTCCCCCTCACGTCCATGGGAGTAGGCGGCCCGAAAGGCCGCCCGTAGATTACGAAGGAGGCAGAATGAGACGGATCGGTATGAATTTTCCGGGGGCAGGAAAGCTGCCCGCTATGGCGCTGAGCCTCGCCTTGGCCGCCGGCGGGGCCTTTGCCGCCGTGGTGGCCCACCGCGCGCTGAGCAGCTTTCCCCCCGCTACAGTCAAGCTCGCGAACCCCAATGAGGGTCCTTCACACAATACCTACGCGCCCATCGTGAAGAAGGCGCTGCCCTCGGTGGTCAACATCTCTTCATCCCGCGTGGTGCGCACTCCCGCCGGATTCTCGGGCCAGATGGACCCGATGTTCCGCCAGTTCTTTGGCGAGGATTTCGGCGGACGCTTCAACATTCCCAAGGAGCGCCGTGAACAGAGCCTCGGCTCCGGCGTGATTGTAAGCCCCAACGGCTACATCCTGACGAACAATCACGTCATCGACGGCGCTACGGATATCCGGGTCACCATGGGTGATAAACGCGAATTCAAGGCGGTTCTGGTCGGCAGTGATGCCAAGACCGACGTTGCCCTGCTCAAGATCGACGCGGCGGATCTGCCCGCCATCACGATCGGCGACTCCGCGAAGGTGCAGGTCGGCGACGTCGTGCTCGCCATGGGCAACCCCTTCGGCGTCGGCCAGACCGTCACCATGGGCATTGTGAGCGCCACCGGCCGCGGCGGATTGGGCATCGAAGACTACGAGGACTT
>JADLBG010000636.1 GCA_020847895.1 Bryobacterales bacterium | reverse complement strand
CCGTCGCATCCAACAGTTTGGCGATCCCAAAGTCCAGCAGCTTCGGCTGCCCCGCGCTGTCCACCAGTATGTTCGAAGGCTTCAGATCGCGATGGATGATGAGCCGGTTGTGGGCATGGGACACTCCCTCACAAACGTGCAGAAACAGTTGCAGCCGCTCCCGCTCTCCGATCCGCGCCGAATAAACGTCGATCGGCGTCCCTTCCACGTACTCCATGGCCAGATACGGTTGGCCATCCTCCGTGTGCCCCGCGTCAATTACCTTGACAATGGACGGGTGATTGAGCGTGGCCAGCATCCGGCGTTCTTTCAGAAAACGGTCGCGCCAGTGAGACCGCTCCCCATGGAAGCCCAGTAGCTTGATCGCCACCTGCTGTTGGATTTCCCCGTCCGTTCTCTCCGCCAGGTACACTTCCCCCATCCCGCCGGATCCGAGCAGCCGGACAATACGGAACTGTCCGCAGTATGCCCCCAACCGGCCGGTCTTCGAAGGCAGCAACTCCGTCGCGGCGCTCGACACGAGGTCTGGAAGGTGTTCCTGATTCGTCGAGTCGTAGCCCAACAGAGACTCCACTTCCGCGCGCACCTCCGCGTTGATCTCCCGCTCTCGAAAGACCCGTTCCCTCTCTGCCGGCGCTAAGTCTGCCAGATCCAGAAACAGCAGGCGTACCTCAGGATTCATGGCGCCCTCGAAGTTGCGCTTATTATAGAGCAATCCGGCCTCGGTGTTGGCCGAAACCCTGCCCCGTGGCCGCCGGCGCACCGTGAGTCTGGTAGACTACGCCGCATGGAATTCTCGCGTCGAACGGCTCTCAGCCTGCTCGAGAGTGTCCTTCTCGGCCGGTCCCAAGACCTCGCCGGCGCTCAGAACACCCTCGCAGCCGGCCGCCGAACATAGTGCTCCTGCAGGCCGACTATATGGGTTACACCGACACCCAGCCATACGGCGCTTCCGATATCCGGACGCCGAACCTTCAGCGCTTGGCGAACGAAGGAGTTCGCTTCTCGGACGCCTACACCACCGCTTCCATTTGTGCATCCTGCGATGGCCGGCCTATGTTCCGCGCGCTAAAGTCGCGTCCGTTCCCATCAGCCTGCTCGATCTCGCGCCGGCATTCCTCACCGCGGCTGGACGCGCCGGACCGCCCCCAAACCCCCTCGACGGCACGGATCTGCTGCCGCTCTTACACGGGGTTGAGCCGAAGCAGGAACGCACCCTCTTCTGGCGGCAACCCTACGGAGCAACGCGAAAAGCGGCTCGCAAAGGCCGCTGGAAATATCTCAATGACGGTCACGAACTGCTGTTCGATCTAGGCTCCGACCCCGGAGAGACTCACAATCTCGCCCAGCAGCGTCCGAATCTGGTTGCCGAACTGCGCAACTCCCTCGCACGGTGGGAGAGTGAAATGCCATAGCCCGGCCACGCCATCGCCTGCCAACACTGTCCTCAACGGAGTGGCCGCATTTCAATCTTCCTGATGAGAATCTCCGCCCCCTCGCTCTGAATCTGAATCTTGCCCGCCGAACGGCTCAGCCCGTACGCCTCCGTCATCACCTTTCCGTTCAGCTTGTTCGTCAGCCGGTCGCCCTGGCAGATCACCTCGGTCCGGTTCCACTCCCCCACCGGCTTCTCGACATTCACCGTGCCGCGAAAGCCCAGGACATCCTTCCATTTGAGATCGCGGGCGTACCAGTTGATGCGGCCCCGATCCCTCTTCACCGCGGTGCCGCCGCGCTGCCAGTAAAGCTGGCCGTCCGAGCCGGTACGTGTGTCGGCAGTGAGAGAAATTCCGCCGTTGGGGGTCACGATGATGATGTCGCCCGTGCCGCCTTCAATAATCTGCGATTCGTACGACTCAAGCCACGTGCCGCGATTTCCAGCTCCGTCCTCCCCCGCGCCGTGCACCAGGATGCCGCTGTCCCGCGACTTCGTGGCGCGCTCCCCAAGGTTCGGCCCGCCCCACTTCCACTCCACAATCAACCGGTAATTCCGGTACTCTTCCTTGGTCGTCAGTCCTCCCCACTCCTCCCCGGAGATGCGCAGCAGGCCATTGCTCACACTGAATACGTGTTTGGGGTCTTCGTATTTGTTCGTCCTAAGCCATGTGTAGAAGCCTGTAAGATCCCGGCCATTGAAAAGCTGCACCGGACGCGCAGGTTCGATAGGAGCGGCCCAGCATTGGCCCAGCAGGAGAAAGAAACCAGTTGTCTTGTACATTGCGACTCTTCAGTCTACACGCCAGGAAGGAGGTCTATTTCTTCACCAACTTCTGAACCACCCCGCTAAGCCGGCCCACATACACCTCCCCCGAATCCGTCACCGCGATGCCGTGCGCGCCGCCCGCACCCCCCGCCTCCTCCGGCAGTGTCGCCGCCGCCTTCCCATCGAGGTCCCGCAAGACGCCACCCGTCCAGATCCGCTGGTCCTGCGTCATCCGCAGTGCCGACACTCCCCCAATATCGGACCACTGAGTCAGAAACTCGCCGTTCGCGTCAAATACCTCCACTCGCCGGTTGTCGCGGTCGGTGACGTACACCTTTCCCTTGGCGTCAACTGCTATGTTGTGCGGCAATTGAAACTCGCCGGGACCCGAGCCGCGCCGGCCCCATTCGAGCAGGTATTTCCCGCTGCTCGTGTACTTCACTACACGCGCATTGCCGTATCCGTCGCTGACATAGATATCCCCATTCGCGGCAAATGCCACATCCGTGGGCAGGTTGAAGTTCTCATGGCTCATTCCCGGAACGCCCTTGCGCCCGAGTTGCAGCAGGATCTTCCCCTGCCGACTCATTTTGTAAATGACATGTCCCGGAGCATCCACCACCCAGATGTTCCCCTCGGCATCTACCCGGATGGAATGCGCCCCGCAAGAAGTGCACCCCGCCGGCCCGTAAACCGCCGAGTAACCCGAAGCCCCAGGACCCCTGTCGCCCGGAGCTACTGCCATCACCTTTCCTTCGCTGAACATCCCATCTCCCCAGGACCGCAGAAACTTGCCGGCGCTGTCAAATTCGAGGATCGGGTGGGCGCCCCTGTGCAGAACCAGCACATGCCGGCGAGAATCGACCGCAACTCCCGGCACTTGAATGAGATTCCACGTCGATGGCGTGCCTGCCGCCGTGCGGGCGGGCGCGGGCCAATCTTCCACAAGCCTGTAATCGCTGCCCGGTTGGCTAGGAACCACCCCCGCACAGCACATCAGCAACAGAACAAGGCGATAGGATCGCATAGGGACCTGGCCTTTATATCGTGTATGGCTGACCGGCGCAATCGTCTGGGCCTTTGCGTGCTCAGAACACTGTGACTGATCCAGGAACGCATACCGCGCTCCTCGGAAAGGAGGACCATATGTTTCCCCACATCACTACCTCAGACACCACACCCTCCGTATCTCCTCAAATCGTCAGCACCTCGGAGGTCGTCAGGTGGTCGGCCGAGACCGGGAACCCGCATGCGGACCAGGCTCTCGCCGTGACCGTCCCCGCCATCACAATCGACCTTACCGCAACCAACTGGAACACCGGCGGCGGCGAGTTCTGGTGGAACACCGGATCCATCGCCATCCGCATGAGGCAGCAGATCTTCATCAGCAGCGACATCTCCGCCTGCGCCCGCGGCATCTGGACCGGTCACGAAAACCTGCACGTGGCCGACAACCGCACCATCCTGAACGGTCTCGCCGCGGAGGTGGCTCGCGATTCCTCGCTCCAGGATATCTTCAGCGGCCGCCACTTCGACCGCGGCGATTTCAGCCTCATCCAGCAAACCATCATCAACGTCATCTCTGACATCTTCCGCCGCCAGACGGGACGCCAGGTGGCTCTCCGCGACACGCGGGCCGAATACTCGCGCGTCAACCAGGCTATCCTCCGGTCCTGCCCAGGGCCGCATTACCACACCGTGGCGCGTGGCGAAAACCTTTCCATGCTCTCGGAGTTCTACTACGGAAACCAGAGCCACGCCACGCAGATCTACCAGCAGAACAGCGGCATCATCGGCTCGAACCCCAATCTGATCCTCCCCGGACAGCGCTTGGAACTTCCGCGCATCTGATGGGCCGCCTCGCCAACCGCCCTCGAAATCGGCCGGGCTCGGCGTTTCCCGCGTTACCATAGCTCCCATGGCCTCTGTCCGCTATTGGGTGTTGCTCTTCGTCGTTCTCGGCGCATTCATCACCTATCTCGACCGCGTCTGCATCGCCGTCGCCGCTCCGCTGATGCAAGCCGACCTCAAGCTCTCGCAGTACGAAATGGGCTGGGTCTTCACCGCCTTCTATGTCGCCTACGGCATCTTCGAGATCCCCTCTTCCTGGCTCGGTGACCGCTGGGGACAGCGGCGCACGCTGACGCGCATCGTCGGAGGCTGGTCCATATTCACCATCCTGACCGGAGCGGCGCGCGGCTACGCGAGCCTGCTTGTGGTGCGGTTTCTTTTCGGAGCGGCCGAATCCGGCGCATTCCCCACGCTCTCCAGAGCCCTCTCCCGATGGTTTCCCGCCTACGAGCGCGGCTTCGCCAATGGCATGATGTGGACCGGAGCGCGGTTCGGAGGCGCTGTTTCTCCCCCCCTTGCCGTGCTCGCGATTGCCTGGGTTGGCTGGCGCGGCGCGTTCGTTCTTTTCGGAGCGATTGGTCTGATATGGGTGGCGGTGTGTGCTGTCTGGTACCGCGACGATCCCGCCGATCACCCTCGCGTGAGCAAGCCGGAACTCGAAATCATCCGTGTCGGAGCCGCGCCGGCCCCCCTCAAAGCACAGCCGCTCCCCTGGAAAAAGCTCCTCTTCAATCGCGACCTGCTCATCCTCTGCGCCACCTACCTCGCCTCCGGATTCGGATTTCAGTTCTTCGTCACCTGGCTGCCCACCTATCTCACCCGCGAACACGGACTCACCCTGGCTCGGTCAGGGCTCTACACAGCCCTGCCGCTGCTTGCCGGCGCCGCCGGATGCGCCCTTGGCGGGTTCATTTCCGACTCCATCACCCGCCGCACCGGCAGCCTGCTGTGGGGCAGGAGGATTGTGGGAGCGGGTGGATTCCTGTTGGGCGCCGCCGGATTCTTCGCCGCCGTCCAGGCACGCACCCCCGAACTGGCTGTGGCCTGCCTTGCCTTCGCTTCCGGGACGCATGACATGAGCCTGCCCGTCCTGTGGGCCACCTGCACCGACCTGGGCGGCAGGTTCGGCGGCACGGCCGGAGGTTGGCTGAACCTCGCCTCGAGCATTTCCGGCATGCTCGCGCCCATCGTGTCGGCCGGACTCGCCGGTATCTTCGGCTCCTTCAACGCCGTCTTCTGGGTCACCACATCCCTTTACCTGGCCGGGGCGCTGCTGTGGCTCATCATCGACCCGCGCAAACCGGCCATCACGTGAAAGTGAAAGGAAAATCTTATGGAAAAAACCCCCTACCTCTACCAGCACCACACCTGGGTCGAACTGAAGGAAGTCGCCAAAAGCGAGCCTGTCGTCGTCCTCCCCATCGGCTCGGTGGAAGATCACGGCCCTCATCTGCCCCTGGATGTCGACAACTTCCTCATCTGGGAAATCTGCGTGGAAGCCGCCAGGCGCGCCAATGGCGACATCCTGCTGATGCCGATCATCCCTTACGGATTCGAAACGCACCACATGGACTTCCCCGGCACCATCGACATCCACATGGAGCACCTCCTCCACTTCGTGCTCGATGTCACCACGAGCGTCGCCCATCATGGGTTCCGCCGCATCCTCATCGCCGACGGGCACGGCTCCAACATGCCCATCCTCGAACTCGTCGCCCGCCGCACCATCCTCGAAACCGACGCCCTCTGCGCGCCCTTCCTTTGGCCTTCCCTCGCTCTCGCCGATATCCGCAAAGTCCGGGAATCCGGCCGCGGCGGCATGTCCCATGCCTGTGAATTGGAGACTTCGGTCTATCTCTACCTCGACGCGCGCCGCGTCCAGATGGACAAGGCGCGCAAGGAACAGGGAGTGCCGCAATCGGAATTCATCTGGCAGGACCTCACCGACCCCGGCCCCATCAAAATGATGGATTACTGGACGCGCTTTTCCAAATCCGGCATCAACGGCGACCCCACGCTCGCCACGGCGGAGAAAGGCAAAATCATCTTCGAGGCCGTAGTCAACAACTTCGTCCGCTTTGCCCGCGAATTCAAGAACCGCCCTCGCGGGGAACGCACGGACCACCACCTGTGAGGTCTACGGCTTGCCGGCGAGGTAGTGGTTGAACCACGCCACCATCTCGCCCAGGTAATCCGGCGGATTCACCGCTCCGGGAAACGAAGGACCGTGCCCCGCGCCTTCCACCCGTATCAATTTCACCGGCGCCCCTGCCGCCTTCAGCGCCTCTTCCATCTCCTCGGATTGCGCGAAAGGCACCGATTGGTCTTTGTCTCCGTGCATCAACAGGAACGGCGGATCGTCCGGCGTCACATGAAACACCGGCGAGGCCTCTCGATACGTCCGGTATTCTTCGGTCTTCATCACTTCCGGCTCTTTGCCCGCGGGAACCGCCATCCCCACGAAGGAGATTCCGGCGGCCTTCATCCGGAAGAAGTCGATGGGCGCCGCGCGGGCCACAACGCATTGCACCTTGGCGCTCTCCCGCTCGACCGGATCGGGATCATCCGGTTTGCCCTTGCCGTCGAGTGTGCCCAGCATGCTTACCAGGTGCCCGCCGGACGATCCCCCCGCCGCCCCAATCCTGTCCGGACGAATCCCAAAGGAAGCAGCATTGTGCCGCACGAACCGCACCGCCCGCTGCACGTCGTCCACCGCCGCCGGGTAGTGGAACCGCGGCAGCGAACGGTGGTTTACGGTAAAGACCGTATACCCCGCTTCCACCAGCGGCTTGGCGTATTGCAGGGATTGCGCATTCGATTTCAGCCCCGCCGCGGAGTAAGCAAGCGGCGAAGTCCACCCGCTCCCGGACACGTACACAATGCCGTAGCCATTCGGATTCGCGGGCCGGTGCACATCCATCAACAGCGCCGCGCCGGAATACATGCCATAAACGACGTTTGATTGTACGCTGCCATCGCCCGCAAGCGCGGCGGCGGCAAGGAGGATCGCCAGAAGGCTCGGCTTCATCGAGCCATGGTATCGCAGCCGCGCGCGGTCAGGCTTTCTTCGGATGCGCCGATTCCCCATCCGCGGCCACGCTCACCTGAAGCGTAACGGCTATCGCCTTCATGAGATCGCGGTTCGCCACGTCATTGTTGACCTTGAAACCGGACAACTCGGCTCCCACGCGGTCCCGTCCCGGAGCGAGGAACGGAGCAAGCGGCGCCAGCACTTTGGCGTTCGATACCGTCAATCCATTGCCGATATGGATATGCCCCTTCTTGTTGTCCGCGACGATGTACAGCTTGTCCACCGTGCCGGGATTCAAATGCATGCGGTTGAGCTTTGTCACCAGCGCGCCGACTGCCTGCAGCAGGCTGGTGTTTTCATTGATGGAGATGGAAGGGTCGTCCCCCGGACTCGGGCCACCCCGGTATTCGGAAGCAATGAGGTATGCGTTTGGCATAGTCTCCCTCTCGTGTAGCGATTCCGGCCATTGCTATAGTACTCGAAAACTACACTGGCCGGACTCCAGGGACTTTCGTTGCTTCTCACGACAGGAAGGCGGCCTTGCGGGCCGCCCTCACAAAACATAACCGGAGGATTACAGGGAATTGAAACGGTCTTCGACAGCTTTCCAATTGACCACGTTCCACCAGGCCGCGATATATTCCGGCCGGCGGTTCTGATACTTCAGGTAGTAGGCGTGCTCCCACACGTCCAGGCCCAGCACGGCAGCCTTCCCTTCCATAATCGGCGTGTCCTGGTTCGGCGTCGACGCGATCGAGAGCGACGAGCCATCCTTGATCACCCAGGCCCAGCCCGATCCGAAACGGCCTGCGCCGGCGGCGGCGAATTTCTCTTTGAACGCGTCAAAGCTCCCGAAAACGCTGCTTACCGCAGCGGCAAAGTTCCCCACCGGAGCCCCGCCGCCGCCCGGTCCCATCAGCGTCCAGAAGAGCGAGTGGTTCCAGTGGCCTCCCCCATTGTTACGGACCGCCGTTCGGATTGATTCGGGTACCGCCCCGGCGTTGTTCGCCAGCAACTCATCCAAAGTCTTTCCCACATTCGGCGCGGATTCAAGCGCCTTGTTGAGATTCGTGACGTAGGCGCCATGGTGCTTGCCGTGATGGATCTCCATGGTCAACTTATCGATGTACGGTTCCAGAGCGTCATGAGCGTAGGGTAGAGCCGGTAACGTGAACGGCATCGGATGTTCGTCTCCTTCGTGTTTGGAATCTAAGTTTTTTGGATGCCCGCCGGACAGGTGAGGATGCATCCATCATCATACCAGTAGATACGCACCATTCTGTCATGTTTTGGCGCCTCCCATCCCATCGCGGGTATGGGGCGGCGTCGCCCCTGACGGAATCGTATTCCTCTTCCAGCATTCTGAACGAAGAATAGGACTGCCATCGTCACCAGCCTGGCTTCGGAGCTGCCCTTCCCACACGCTAACTCGCTGATTCGATGACTCCACAAGAGACCGCCCACTTTCTCGGAAGCCTGTGGGACCTAAACACCCAATGTGAACTCAACGTTATCGATAGCAGCCATCCTATTGACTTTCCACTACCATTTCAACTAAAGTTCTTAAAATCCTGTTCTCAACATTTCTCAGCTCCGTGGGGGTAACAATGAACTATCGCAGGGCCAGCACCCTCGTTCTATCTCTGCTCTCAGCCGTTTGCCTGTTCGGGCAGTCGACGACTCAGACAATTCAAGGCATCGTGACCGATACCACCGGCGCCAGCATCGCCGGCGGGAAGGTTACAGCCACCAACCAGGGTACGAACGTATCCCAAACAACCACAACAAACGAGAGCGGAAACTACACTTTCCCCCTCGTCCCCGTAGGCGATTACACCGTCAAGTGCGAGGTCTCCGGTTTCAAGACCGAGAGCGTCCGCAACATCCGCGTCGAAACCGCTGCCCAGGTCAGGCAGGATTTCAAGCTCACCGTCGGCAACCTCACCGAATCGATTGAAGTCGTCGCCACCGGTGTCGCCCTCCAGACCGAGAACGCCACCGTCGGCGCCGTCATCGAAAACCGCCGCATCGTGGAACTGCCGTTGAACGGCCGCAACATGCAAGGTCTCGCGGTATTGGTTCCCGGAGTCCAATACGGCATCCGCACCGGAACCGGCGACGGTTCGGGCGGCTTCCCCATTCCGGGCCAGGGTTTCGCGGTCATCGCGAATGGCCAGCGCGAAACCAACCAGGTAGCCTCGCT
>JADLBG010000635.1 GCA_020847895.1 Bryobacterales bacterium | reverse complement strand
ACACGGAGGAGTCACTGGTGTGGGTGATCACGCCCGGCGCCGTGAGGGTGCGGCGCCTTGGGCCGCGGCAGGAGATCGAAGAACTGGTGGGGAAGGCGAGCGAGGAGACCTACGGAAGCCGTCAGGGAATGTTCAGCGAGGCTGCGCGACGGCTGTATGAGGTTCTGGTGGGGAATGTCCTTCCCGAACCGGATCGCAAAGGGCGCTTTCTTGTGGCGGCCAACGGGGCTCTGCTGCACTGGAATCTGGAAGCTCTGGTGGCGGGTCCGGCGCCGCACTATTGGATTCGCGACGCGAGTGTCACCTATGTTCGCAATCTGCGATCGCTGCTGAGGCAGGAGGCACGGCCGGAACGGGAGGGAACTCGGGCGCTGATCATTGGGAATCCCCTGTCGCCGAACGCGGAGTTTCCGCCGCTGCCGCACGCCGCGGAGGAGGTGGCGGCGGTGCGGAAGGCGCTTGCGGGAAGCGGGGAGGTGACGGTTCGCGAAGGGAAAGAGGCCACCGCGGAGGCTTTCGAACATGCAAACCCGGCGGATTACGATTACGTGCATTTTGCCACCCATGCCCTGTCGAGCAGCAGCGCGCCGCTCGAATCGGCGCTGATTCTGAGCCCCTCGGCCTCCGGGTATAAGCTGACCGCCGAGACCATTCTGAGGACCCCGCTGCATGCGCGGATGGTGAGTCTCGCTTCCTGCCGCAGCGCGGGAGAGCGGGTGACATCGGGAGGGCTGGTGGGACTGGCATGGGCATTTCTGCAAGCCGGGGCGCGCTATGTGGCGGCGAGCCTGCGGGACGTGGACGACGGCGCTTCGCGGGAGTTATCCGCGCGCCTGTACGAGGGGTTGCGGAGCGGACGGTCTCCGCGGGAAGCGCTGCATGCGGCCAAGCTGGCGATGCTTGGGGGACGGTACGGGGAACCGGTATATTGGGCTCCCTGGATCCTGTTGGAGTAAGGACTATGAGTCTCCCGTGATTCCGTCCGTTGGATCCTGCTGGGACTTGCCATGGGAGATGCACTCAACGTCAGACGGTTGAGAATTGATCGCGGGGTGGAGCAGCCTGGTAGCTCGTCGGGCGGAACACAACTTTCTAGAAATCGACTCGTTTTGACATTCGTCAGCAGTCTGTACAGCAGAAAAGTGCACTTCGCCGCTTCTGGCGCGCGCATAGCCAATGGAACTTGGTCCGTTTAATGAAGACGTTCACAGCTCGGTACAGGCCTGCATATTCTATACGTCGAAGCTCGGCCATAATCCAAGCATTGCCATGTTAAATATTAAATGGTAGACTCTGAGCTGCGAAGCTTGGAGAATGTCCAATGAATGCCAAAACAAATCGTAAGAGCTCGCAGGTTGGAATCGAACTCGTGCGACTCCTCGTGTCCGAAGGATTCCGCGTGTTCACAATTGAAGACGCGCGGAATCTGAGTGCGCGAGTCGGTCTGAAGGACACCTATCTCTGGGAGGCCCTCCATCATCTCCGGCAGAATGGTTGGATCATCTCTTTGCGACGCGGGCTTTATGCCATCGCGGAGTCCGTACCCGGCGCGTTGGCCGTCCACGAATTCGAGGTCGCTATGGCATTAGTGGATCCAGCGGCTATCAGTCATTGGTCTGCCTTGCACTACCATGGCCTAACGGAACAGACGCCTCAGAAGGTCTTCGTGCTTACGACTACAAAAGTATCAATTCCGAGGCTGCGGGGAGCCCAGCGGTCTGGGGAGTACCGCGTTGGCGACATTAGCTATCAATTTATACAGGTTAAGCCGGAACGTTATTTCGGCACTGAGAAGGTCTGGGTTGGAGAGGCCCAAGTAACGGTCACCGATCCGGAGAGGACGCTGCTCGATGGTTTGGTGACGCCACAATACTTCGGGGATTTCGCGGAAATCCTCCACGGCTTTGAGGTGAGGCAGCCCAATCTAAATGTCGAACGCATTATTGAATATGCCCTGCGAATGGACGCCGCGGCGGCTAAGCGGCTCGGCTGGGTTCTGCAAGCCCAAGGCGTCGAACCCACAAGGTTAGAATCATTGCTGCGACTTCCGATCAAGGGTTACCGAAAACTCGATCCGAGCGGCCCACGGTCCGGGCGATATCACCGCCGCTGGATGATCCAGGAAAATCTGCCGGGCAGGATCAATGCATGAAACCTCTTCGGGCTCGTCTGTTGGAAGCTCGCACCCGCCTCGGAGTTCCCTGGGAAGTTCTCGAACGTGACTACTTGCTCTCTTGGATTCTCGCGGGCATCGGGCAGGTCCCAGCGCTTCGCGCCACGCTCGTGTTCAAGGGTGGAACCGCACTGAAGAAGTGCTATTTCGGCGACTACCGCTTTTCAGAGGATCTGGACTTTTCCGCAATCGGTGAGGTGCCCACAGGAGAGGAGATGACCGGCGCGATTCGCCAAGCCTGTCAGGCTGCCGCCAAGTTACTGGGCGAAATCGCTCCCGTGGAGATAGACTGCCAACGCTATGTCGAAAAGGAACCACACCCGGGCGGTCAAGAAGCGTTCACGGTTCGCGCGCGCTTTTCCTGGCAGAGGCAGCCGACCACGCGGGTGATGATTGAAACGTCACTCGATGAGACGGTGATCAGGCCACCTCAAGAACGAAAGATCATTCATGAATACGGTGAGCCACTGGCGGCGGAGGTTCAGGTTTACTCGCTGGAAGAAATTGTCGCAGAGAAATTGCGTGCCGTTCTGCAACATATTCAGAAGCTCGAAGAGCGAGGATGGAGCCGCTCGCGCGCCAGAGACTATTACGACCTCTGGCGTATTTTGGCCGCCTACAAAGACCAGATGGAACTGACGGACTTTGCGCAATTTCTTCAGGAAAAATGCGCCATCCGGAAGGTCACGTTCAAAAGCTCTGACGATTTCTTCTCCCAAACGATGATGCGGTACGTCAGAACAACGTGGCGGCAATGGCTCGGCCCCTTGGTGCCTGGGTTGCCAACTTTCGACGTTGTCATCAGCGAACTTCGTCCGCAGATCGCCGCCCTTCTTCTGACCTCATAATCACGGTCCGGCGCAGGTTATAGCCGGCGTGCAATTGGATGTAGCCGGCACCGCACGTGGTGGTGTCGAGACCGATGGCGCGGACACCGCGGCCGCGACCGCTTCCTCCGCGGTTTCATAGCGGTGTGCAAGGTTCCCCTGCGGCGGTCGCCACGATGGCATGACTCGCGATGGCCGATCTTCTATAGATAGCCTCCATCTGATAGTCTCAAACAGAACGTTCATGCAACAGAAAGAGCGAGTGATCAAGCCGAGTCTGGAAAGACACGCCGGTCAGATCAGCAATCCGCTCACATTTGACGAAGCATTTTCCCTTGTCAGTGGGGAACAACGGCGTCTGTATCATACGACCGGAAATCAGACCCCATTCATCACGATCGCCGATTGCGCCAAGAAGGGACAACACAAAGGTGATCGCGTGCTCCGTTTTTCTGAGCAACGAAGGAGCGCCGCGGGCAATCGCGTATGAATGCTGCTGGGGGCATCGCACGAATTGTAACCGGACCCATATCGACTGCTACACAGCAGCTCTAACGTCGTGAGCCAATTTAGATTTTGATTGTTCTTCGGAGTCGGAGTTCTTCCTCAGCCTGCGCAGTCGCGGCCTTCAACCGCTGGCGCTCGCTCTCGTCTGCTTTCCGCAGGTTCGCGGCCACCAATGCCGCATAGTCTCGGTTTGTTGTCATCAGCCACTCCTTGAAGAAATCAATGATTTGTTGCAACTCGTGTCCCCGCGCTGAAATGCTCGCGCGGTTGCCTGCAATGTTAAACGGGTCAGGCTCCTTCCCTACTACCGATCCATAGGAGTTCATCGCATGAAACTGCTTTATCCACGCGGGTGTGACTGGCCGACTGAGCACGAGAATAAGGGTTCCGCCTTCGAAATCGAAATCCACCAACGTCGGCGGATCATCTACCAGTGGGTCATCCACAGAGGTTGCCGGAACGACGTAGTTCTGTAGAGCACTGAGCTTCTGCATGATCACAGCCTCGTTGCCCTTTGCAAGCAATGTTTGCTTCACCTCTTTCAAGCTGGGCGTACGCTCTGCGAGGGATTGACGGATCATGCCGTCTACAATT
>JADLBG010000634.1 GCA_020847895.1 Bryobacterales bacterium | reverse complement strand
CGCCAATGCGGAAATTGTCGGGATTGACGGAGACCTGCGCATGGGTAACGCAGTTTTCGGCGGGAATATGATACTTCGCGCGGAGCATGTCCGTAAGGACCCGCCCCGCGTGAAGTTGTGCTTCGTTGATGGTCTCGGCCCCGTCCTGCGGGCGCGTTTGCGCCTCGAAGGCAACGCCGAGAAAGCTCTGGTTCAGATTGACGTAAACGGATTTCCGGTCCGCCCACACGGAGTGGCCCGCATGGTTGGCAATGGATGCCTCTTCGACAACCCGGAACACCCGGCCAAAACGGTCCACCAGATAATGATAGGACTTGTTGTGCCGGACGTAGGAAAGCACCCCCTGTCCGAGTAGCCTGAGGTTTCTGTTATGGGATGCGTCAAACGGCGCAAGGTCGCTCTCGGTGGTGTGAAAAACAATCCCCGCCGGATCGGTCCGGTAAGCTACATCCAGAGAACCATTTCCACCCCAGCTTTCCGAGTGTGCCCGGTCGAGAGCCTGGTAGCGCCTTGGCGAATGCGTCTGCCAGCCCCGCGTTTCAATCCGTAACCCATTGCTGTATACCTCGAAGTCATCTTTCTTCTCCACCTGCCAGATCGTGGAGGGCTCCATGGCGGCCAGACCCGCCGGCTTCATCACGGTCTCCTCGCTCACGGGCGGCGGCGGTTGCATCCACAGGCTGGTGGCCTTCGTAATCGTGGAAACCGGCGCCAGAAGCCACACCAGCCCCGCTGTAACGAAGGCCGCGCCGCGCCTGTACCAACGCCTGCGTTCCTGGTAGAACGCGCAAGCGTGGCGCAGAAAGCGCAGCCGCTCTACGGGATCGGGAATCCGCTGCGCGCGCCACTCGATCATGGTTCTCGTGACGTTTCCTGGGATTGCCGTCCCACCCTGTGGGTACTTCCACTGCATTGGACATCTATCCTTCGAGTGCTACACAGTGTTCGTTATTCTCGCAAAATTTCCATCGGCGGGAAACCCATAAATTCTTAGGAAGCGCCTAGAGGATTCCTGCGGGGTACCCGCGTTTCCCTATTCCACGGCCTAAGGAATTCACTTTAGCTCAGCGGCTTCCACAATGCGCGAGTCCGTTTGAAATTTCCGGAAGTTTTCAAACGACACATCCAGATCCCCTTGAACCCGCTTGAACAACGCCAGCCGGGCGTCCAGGTCCACCTGAATCCGGTAGGGCATCCACACTTCGCCATTGATCCGGTGCTGCTCGATAAACAGGCGGGAACCCTTGGCAAGCCGCGCCAGAAACAGCCCCCAACTCACCGTATCGATTGTCTTCACATCCAGCCGCGCGAGTTGATATTCCTGCTTGTCAATCCATACTTTGCCTTTGAATTTCTTTAACATTCCGGCTCTCGAATGTTTCGGCCGATACTCGGGACGCGGCGTGGCCTCGAGGTTCCAGCAAGGGCGCCCGTTGATGGCATCGTCCCCCAGCATGCGGAAGTCGTAGGCATTGGGGACCTCCTCGAGGAACTCCCGGTCCTGCCGGCGCTCACGGTCAAATGCGGCCAATCGCTTCCGCTGCTCCTCAGGGCTCTCCTTCGCCCGCTTCTCCATCAGACGGTCGAGCTTCTGCTGCTCTTTGCGGCGTTCGGATTCGGAGAGCGGTCTCCCGTCCTTTGCGATCAGCCGTTCATAGGGCTCGCCAAACAGGATCAGCACTTCCTCGGTCCGCTGGTCCACCTTCATAATCTTGCCGTATGAATCCCGCCGCCGCATTTCGGTGCGGACGATATACGTATAGTCTTTTGCTTTCAACCAGTTGGACTGATCGTGGTGGACGGACTTGCGAACGATTTCGAGTGGATCTTGACCCTGGGCGAGCGAAGACACAAGAAACAGGACAGCAGGAATGCGCATGGACAACCAGACGCATCATAACCCGTCAAGTTCCCTGGAATCCCGCTGCGTGCCTTTGTCTACGCAGCTCATCAGTGCCGCCGGCGCAAGGGAGGCGAGAACCGCGCAAAGTCCGTGTCCGCCGTCACCCATTCGCACCCGCCCTCGATCGCCAATGTCGCATGCGCCGCATCAGCCGCCGGTTTCCCTCTCACTTTGCCGCGCTCGCAAAGCTGCCGGATGGATCTCCCCGTGGCTTGTTCCCGGCCGCGCCAGGGAACACTGCGGCCCTCGAAACCCTCTGCGCGGTCCACAAGAAGCAACTTCTCACCTATCTCCGGCTCAGCGAGAAACCCGTCGGCCTCCTCATCAATTTCAACATCGTCCTCATCAAGGACGGCATCCTCCGCACCGTCAACAACCTGGAAGAGTCCTAATAACCTCCACGCAATTCATCCCCCATACGTCATACTCGTATAGGTAGCTATGGCTGTCCCCGAACGTCCCCGATTCAACGACCCCGTGGCCGAAGCCAACCAGGCCAAACTCCTCGCCGCACGATACCGCAGCGAATACGTCGACCTCAAAGAGGCCCGCATTGACCACGACCTCTTCCGCAACATCCCCGTCGACCTCATGTTTCGCTATAACTTCGTCCCTCTGCGAGCAGAAAACGGCAGCCTCGAGATCGCCCTGGCCGACCCCCGCAACCTCAACTTAATCGACGAGCTCAGCATCCTCCTCGAAAAAAAGCTCCACGTCAAGGTCGCCACCCTCTCCCAGATCTCTGACCTCCTCAAGAAAACCGAGCAATCCCAGCGCGTCCTCGAGGAAGTCACCGAAGGCTTCGCCCTCGACGTCGTCGGCGACGAGGAAAACCAGGACGAAACCCTTTCCATTGACCGGCTTACAGCCGCCGATTCAGACATCGCCCCGGTCATCAAACTGGTCGACACCACCATCTTCAACGCCCTCGAACGCCGCGCTTCGGATATCCACATCGAAACCCGTGACCAGGAAGTCGCCATCAAGTACCGCATTGACGGCGTCCTCCAGTACGCCATGCCCCCCATCGCGAAGGAGTGGCACTCCACCATCATCAGCCGTATCAAGGTCATGAGCGAACTCGACATCGCCGAACGCCGGGTCCCGCAGGACGGCCGCTTCCGCGTGCGCTACAAATCCCGCCTTATCGATTTCCGCGTCTCCATCATGCCCACCATCCATGGCGAAGACGCCGT
>JADLBG010000633.1 GCA_020847895.1 Bryobacterales bacterium | reverse complement strand
GCGTCCACGTTGATCCGCAGTTCCTGCCCGAGCTTCAGCCTGCCGCGGTCCACCTCGTCCAGCTTCAGTTCGATTCGCATATCGGAAAGATCGGGAATCTCCGCGATCGCGGCGCCGGTCCACGCCTGATCGCCTTCCTTGAAGGGCGGCGGAGTACTGCCGAACGACCCCGAACTGCGGAAGTTCGGAAGGAGATTCACGATGCCGTCGTTGGGCGCCCGCAGCACCATCTTCGACAGGTAGCTGCGCGTCCGTTCCATGTCCCGGATGGTTTTGTCTTTTTTCTGCTGCAAACGGTCAAGATCGGATTTCTGCGTAACGTCGTGCGACTTGAGGGTGGTCTTCACCTGCCCCAGTTCCCCTTCGGAAATCCCCACATCGATACGGTTTTTCGCTCCGTCGATGGCGCTCACCACTTCCGCCTTGCTCGCTTCGAGCTTCGCCCGCTCCAGGTTATACTCGGCAGTCATCAGGTTCATGCCGTCCATCTCGTCCACGATGCGGTGCGAAGCTTTCGTTTGCACCACCTCGCTGTCCACCGTGCGGACGCTGGTCTGCCGCTCGAGCAGCGCCTGCTCCTGTGAGGCGGCGTCGAATTCCACCACCACTTCACCCTTCCTCACCGGTCTGCCTGATTCCGCCAGTTTCACGATGCGCACGTCGGGCACTTGCGGCGCGCTGAGGATAACCGAGTTTACACTCTTGATTTCGCCGCGGGTCTTCACCGAAATTACGAACTCGCCGCGCCTCACCTTTTGTACGGGCACTTCCACCTTGGCGGTACTCACGTAATATTTTTGATAGGCTGCATAGCCAGCGCCGCCAAGCACCACCACCGCCACCGCCCAAATGACGGCCCGTTTCCGCCGGGAACCAACCTGCCCCAGCCTCTGCTTCGGCTTGATATCTTTCGACATAGTTCTGCTTCCGTCCTACACCCTCGGCTTCTGAGACGCCGGCACGGGCGGCGGCTCCTCCGCCACCACTTCCCCAGCCTTGAGGCCGCTTTTCACCACTACTCGGAGATTGTTTGCCGGCCCAAGACTGACCTCTCTCCTGGCCCAACCGTCGCCGGCTTTCACGAAAACGTAGCGGTTGGCCGAAGGCGGATCCTGAAATACCGAACCGAGCGGCACAATCGCCGCTGCTTCGCTTTCCTCCACCACAACATCCACGCTGACACTCAGGTCCGGAATGACGCGCGGATCCATTTTTTCCAACTTCAGCCGCACTGGAATCTCTTTCAGGTAACTCGCGCGCGCGCTGTTCGTGCTGCTTGGCATCGCCGCCACGGAGTATACCTTTGCCGGCAATACCAGGTCGGGAAACGCATCAAATCTCACCGTTGCCTTCGCCCCTACGCGCATCCGCTCCACGTCCACCTGGTTTACCTTCGCGTCCACCACCATCGAACGGGTATCCACAATCTGCATGAACGGTCTACCTGGATAGATGGGATCGCCTTCCTGCACCTGGCCGACATCCCCGCCGCGCCAGATCTGCATCATGACGGCGAGCCCTTGGAGCGGGCTCTTCACCACCATCCGGTCCGCGTTCTGCTGAGCCTGCCGTAACCCGAGTTTGGATTCCTGCAGATCCATCTCGGAAATCCGTACCTGCGCCTTCTCGCTGGCATCGACGTAAGGAACCTCGGTCATCAACTGTTTCAGCCGCGCTTCCGCTTCTTCGAGCGCCAACCGAAACCGTTCGCTGTCCATGGCTGAACGAACCGGCACGGTCTTCAAATCGAGCTTTGCTTTTTCCACGTCGGCTTGCGCGGACTTGATAGACTGCTCATGGGCCTTTCGGGTCACTTCAAGATTGGCCAGCATGCTGCGCATATTCAGAGCCTGCTGGTCCACTCCGGCTTTGTAATCGTCCAGGCGCAGCAGCATGTACTGGCGGTCGAATTCCGCTATTGTATCCCCACTCCGCACCATTGCCCCTGCGGATACGAGATTCTGCAGGACGCTTCCAAAATCACGGCCGCCCCCGCCACCGCCGCCACCGCCGCCAGGAATCGAGCTTGCGGTGGAGCCCAACCCGTCGCCACCCATCGCTGTGCTCGACGCCGCGCTTGCCGTGGAACCTGACGCAGCGCTGCCCCGTGAGGCTCCGCTTCCGGAAGACGAGCGGCTCGTTGCCGCCTTCAATGCGTTAGCCGCGCTCCGAACTCCCCCGGTCGAAGAAGCCGCGCTGCCGGCGCCGCCGGCCGCCGACCCCGAGGAACCGCCGCCCAACACCGCGGAGTTGCTGCTCACGGTTCCTGTCGCCGCGGAACCGGAAGAAGCGCCGGCCGAGGAACCGCCGCTCGAGGAGGAACTGGAACTCGAACTTGAGGGTGATCCGCCACCTCCGCCACCGCCCCGGTTGCTCATGAACGCTCCACTGCCGCCCGAAAAGCTGCGACTGCCCCGCAACCGCGGTCCTGTGATGGTGACATATTTCTCGGGGGCCGTTGTGCCCGTCAGCCGGATGGTTTGCGTCAGCGTGCCCGCCGCTACCTTCGCCGTGCGCACGCTCGCCACCATGGCGCGCTTCGCCGCGATGGCGTCCTCGGCCAGCGTCCGTTGATAGACCCAGTACAGCCCCCCGCATACGGCTACCACGCCGAGAAGCCACAACCAACCGGTCCTTTTTGGCCGTTCCGGGACTTGGGATGCAGGGATCGGTTTTCGATCGGGTTCGGCCGGGCTCGGCGCCGGAACTGGGACGCTACGTTGTTGCATAGCTTAACCTTTCGGACATGGTCTTTCGGATAGGTCTCCGCGAGGTTCTACTACGAATGACGAGATACGTTGTAGCCTAAGGCTCTACTGTATCTCAGAAAGAAAGACGACGGGGAACCCGAAAAGGTTATTCAGCACAGCAATCTTAGAGCCACACCGCACGCGTCAAGCCGGACAACTGTCCGGCACGGGTGAACACGACGCAATTCCAGTATGCGGGAGCCGCATGGATAGCAATAATCGGTCAGCGAGGGGATTCGACTGTACCCTTTTACGGGAGCCTCTCGCCCCCCTATCCGCTCATGGACGCGAGAAACTCCATATTGCTCCGCGTCTTGTTCAGCTTGTCCAGCAGCAGTTCCATCGATTCGGTGGGTGAGAGCGGGTTCAGCACCTTACGCAGCACCCAAACCCGGTTGAGCTCTTCCCGTGGCAGTAGCAGTTCTTCCTTCCGCGTCCCGCTCTTGTTAATGTCGATGGCGGGGAATACTCGCTTGTCCACCAGTTTCCGGTCGAGGTGGATTTCCATGTTGCCCGTTCCCTTGAACTCTTCGAAAATGACATCATCCATGCGGCTGCCCGTATCGATGAGCGCTGTCGCCACAATCGTCAGCGATCCGCCTTCTTCGATGTTCCGCGCCGCGCCGAAAAACCGCTTCGGGCGCTGCAAGGCATTCGAATCCACGCCTCCGGAGAGCACTTTACCCGAAGGCGGAACCACGGTGTTGTACGCCCGGGCCAGCCTGGTGATGGAATCGAGCAGGATCACGACGTCCCGCTTGTGCTCCACCAGGCGTTTGGCCTTCTCGATCACCATCTCCGCCACCTGCACGTGCCGCGCCGCGGGCTCGTCAAACGTCGAGCTGATCACCTCGCCCTTCACGGACCGCTGCATGTCCGTCACTTCTTCCGGACGCTCGTCAATCAGCAGGACAATCAACACTACTTCCGGGTGGTTTGTCGTCACCGAATTGGCGATGTTTTGCAGCAGCATCGTTTTTCCGGTGCGCGGGGGCGCCACAATCAGTCCGCGCTGGCCTTTGCCGATCGGCGTCAGCAGGTCCATCACCCGGCCGCTGTAGTTGTCCCGCACTGTTTCCAGCTTCAGCCGTGAATTCGGATAAAGCGGGGTCAGGTTGTCAAAGAAGATCTTGTTGCGCGCTTCCTCCGGCGGCTCGAAGTTGATCGCGTCCACCTTGATCAGGGCAAAGTAGCGCTCCCCTTCCTTGGGGGGGCGGATCTGGCCGGAGATCGTATCTCCCGTGCGCAAATCGAAACGGCGGATCTGTGACGGCGAGACATAGACATCGTCGGGTCCGGGCAGGTAGTTGTACTCGGGCGCGCGCAGGAAACCGAATCCGTCGGGTAGACACTCGAGAACGCCTTCCGAGAAGATCAGTCCCGACTTTTCGGCCTGCGTTTGCAGGATCTTAAAGATCAACTCCTGCTTGCGCAACCCCGCCCCGCCAGG
>JADLBG010000632.1 GCA_020847895.1 Bryobacterales bacterium | reverse complement strand
GCATGCCAAGCGTGCGCGAATAATGCAGCCCGCGGCTGCCCGGAGCGGAACTGGCGCGGGAGAAATCCTTACCCCAGTTCTCTCCCCCATCGTCCCAGGCCACCCACACGCGATCCATCCCGTCCACGGCCACCGTCGAATGAAACTGAGCCGTCGATTCCGTGGTCATCGGAATAAGGTCGCCGACCTTGGTTCCGTCGTAAGAACGCAGGAAGACGTCGTAGTTGCCGTTCCTGTAAGAGTCCCAACTGATCCATGCCACGCCGCGCGAATCGAGGGCAATCGCCGGGTCCCAATCATTGGCATCCCACGTGGTCAGCGCCTCCTCGGGCCCCCAGGTGGATCCGGTCAGTCTGCGCACATAAATATCGGCATTGCCTTTGCGGAAGCTCTGCCAGGTAATGGTGACATTGCCTTGAGCGTCACTCACCGCGCGCGCGTTGAAATCGCTTTCGGGCGCGGTGGTCAGCCGCGCCGGTTTTGTCGCGCTGCCATCCGCCTTCATCTCGCTCCAGAACAGATCGTAGTTGCCGCTCGATTGCCCGGCCCAAACCGCCACGACGCCCGTACCCCGCGCGGCGATCGCAGGCGAGTAGTGATCCCAATTCCCGTCAGCCAGTTCCACAGCCGGTCCCCACGTCCCCGCCGTGTCCCTACGCCGAACCAGCACCCGGTCAGCGTCTTTGTCATTCCACTCGACGTAGATGGTCCACAACGCGCCGTCAGACGTATGGGCGATGGCCGGCCAGTCGGCTTGCCTGCCTTCCGCGCTCGCCCGTTCCCCGCCGATCGTGCCCATAAAATGCGCCGGCTCACCGGCCGGGACAGGGCCCTCCGGATTGCTGCCGCCCTTCTTCCCGCCCTGCTTCTTCCCTTGCGCAAACAGGGCGGCAGCCGTCAGGGCCATCAGCGCGATCAGACACAAGCGGCGCGGCATGTCGTCTCCTTCGCAAGATCCTCAATCTCAGTCCATGTCGATATCGCGCACGGGCGGCGGATCGTCGGGATTCTCTTTTGCCTTCTTGAAGAGCTCGTCGAACTTCTTCGCCAGCACTTCCTTGTGGACCTTATGATCGGCCAGAGACTTCTGAAAGGCGTCTTCGCGGCGGCCGGCTTCCCCCTGGTAGCTCTGCACCGCGGCCGAGAAGTCTTCGAATACCTTCGGTTTCTCTTTCGCCTTGTGGAAGACCACCGAGCCGGTCTTGGGATCGATGCGGAGAGTAGCCTGGCAACAAGGGCACTCCACGTCGAGGAGGGGAGGAGTAGGCTTAGGCATAGGGGCAGTGTATCGCGGATGGGGCTACGCAAACCAGTAAGGCGTTTCCCTGAGTACGGAGCTGAATACCTAGGCTAACGCGTCAGCCCTTTTGCCTCGCTCTCCTAACCCTTCGGGTCGATTGGACCTCTCCCCTGAAACCTCTATCGTGATAATAAGGAGCAGTGATGCTGAAGGGAGCGATCATCTGTCCGGATGAGGATCTGTCGGAGAAGTTGGAAGAACTTCTGGCCGGCATGGGAGTGGTGGCCGTCGTACGGACCATTCCCCGGTATCCGAACACAACTGAATTGACGCGGGCACTGCGCGCCAGCGGGCCGCAAGTGCTGTTCTTGAGTATTGAGTCGTTGAGCAGGGCTTTAGAAGTGGCCTCGGCGGCAGAGGAGCAACTGCCGGGTTTGCAAATTGTCGCCATCGGCCGGACGGCGGACCCAGCCACGTTGCTCGAGGTGATGAGAAGCGGGGTGCGGGAATTTATCTCCTATCCTTTCCAGCGGCAGAGTGTTTACGAGGGGCTGATACGAATCAAGGAGGTGCTCGAAAAGAAACCGGTTGTGATCGATAGCACTGACCTGGTTTTCACGTTTCTGCCATCGAAGCCTGGCGTGGGCACAACCACGATTGCCACGAACACCGCGGTGGCCGTCAGCCGCCTGCCGGACCAGCGCTCGCTTCTGGTCGATTGCGACATGAACTCGGGGATGGTGCGGTTTCTTCTGCAACTGGAAAACAACTACTCGCTGATTGACGCCGCGGAACGAGCCACCCATCTGGACGAGAACATCTGGCCCCAACTGGTGACCACCGTCGGCCATCTGGATGTGCTCCATTCCGGAAAGCTGAACCCGGGATTGCGCATGGAGCCGGCGCGGATTCAGAACGTGCTGGAATTCGCACGCCGCTCCTACAAGGTCATCTTCCTCGATCTTTCGGGGAACCTCGAAAAGTACTCTCTCGAGGCGATGCAGGAGTCCAAACGCATTTTCATGGTGGTGACACCCGAAGTGCCCTCACTCCACCTGGCCAGAGAAAAAATAGGCTACCTGCGCAGCATTGATCTCGCCGATCGCGTGGCCATCCTCCTCAACCGCTGCCAGAAGCGGTCCATCGTAAGTCCCGCTCAAGTCGAGGAACTGCTTGGCCAACCCGTCGTCATGACGTTCGCCAACGATTATCAAGGCGTTCACAAGGCCATGACGGCAGGCAAACCCGTGGACGCCAATTCCGACCTTGGACGGCAGTTCACGCAACTGGCGCAGTTCATGCTGGAGAAGAAGCCGGCCCATGAGCAAAAGAAACGGCTGATGGAGTACCTCTCCATTCTGCCGTCGCCCGTTTCGCTGTTCGCACCGGGAAAGAAATCCGCCAGTTAGCCGTGTTAGATCAGGAGGGGCTTACGGGAGGGAGGTTGGTTGCGGGGGTAGGATTTGAACCTACGACCTTTGGGTTATGAGCCCAACGAGCTACCAGACTGCTCCACCCCGCACATTCATAGTAGCGTAGGCATGCCGGATGGTCAACTGCTACCATCGTCTGAGCGAAATGATGCAGGGTTTACGTGAGCAGTTCGGAGAGATCGATATTTACCTGTTCGATCAAGTGCTGCGGGGGCGGATTGGGCCCGGGATGCGGATTTTGGATGGGGGCTGCGGGACGGGGCGGAACCTGATTTATTTTCTGCGCGAAGGGTACGAGGTTTACGGGGTGGACGCGGATCCGGAAGCGGTGGAGGGGGTGAGGAGGATGGCGGGGCGGCTTGCTCCTTCACTCGGGGCTGATCATTTTCGCGTGGATCCGCTGGAAGCGATGTCCTTTCCGGACGGGACGGCGGATGTGGTGATCAGTAGCGCGGTGCTGCACTTTGCGCGGGACGAAGAGCACTTTCTCGCGATACTGGGTGGCTGCTGGCGGGTGTTGAAACCGGGCGGGTTGTTCTTCTGCCGGCTTGCGTCGTCCATCGGAATGGAGGCACAGATTCGGAATACGGGTGGGCGGCGCTACCGTTTGCCTGACGGTTCGGAGCGATTCCTGGTGGATGAGGCGATGCTGATGCGGCTGACGGAGGAGTTGGGGGGTCAGTTGGCTGATCCGCTGAAGACAACCGTAGTCCAGAACCGGCGCTCGATGACGACGTGGGTGGTGTACAAAGACGGAAAGGGCGGCTACCACTCCGCGTAGGGAGTACCCTCGAGGCTGGTTTTGTCTGAGCCGCTGCGGACGTCGAAGATGCCGGGCTCGGATTGATCGACGGTGTTCGAAGGGTCCTCCATGATGATCTTCCACGACTGGTCGGTGCCGGTCATGGGGTCGACGGGCACCTTGCGGAGATAGCCGGCCTGCACGATGTCTTCGAGCGTTTGCGGGGCTTTTCCCTTGTCGTAGGTGTACTCGTCGATGACGTTGCGCATGGTGAACAGGTTCTGCCGCAGGATGGTTTCCTTGGAACGGACGAGAGCCTTGTTGTACTGGGGAACGGCCACCGAGAGAAGGATGGAGATGACCGCCATGGCGATCATGAGCTCAATCAGCGTGAATCCGCGTAGTTTGAAGTTCTTCACGTGGTTCACCATTCCGAGTAGGGCGTGCCGTCGGGGGCGCGCGCCGTGGTTTTCGAATAGACGTCAAATACGTTTTGCCCGCCCCAGGAGGTGGACTTTGGGTCATCCTGCATGCTGCGCAAGCCCCACTCGGCGGAGTTGGTGAAGGGGTCCTTTGGGATGCGGCGGAGGTACTTTTTCTTGGTGTCCACCTGCCCGGCCATTTTCACGCCCTCGACCAGAATCTCGAGGCTTTCGGGGTAGCCCATGCCGTCGAGTTTCTGTTGTCCGAGTTTGCCCTGGTCGGCGTCATCCTTGTACTTGTCAATGGCCCTGCGGATGTCGTCGAGGGCGATGCGGAGTTGCTTTTCGCGCTCGCGCCGCACTTTATAGCGCGCCATGGGCACGGCCATGGCGGAGAGCATCATGAGAATGGTGAAGGCGACGATGAGCTCGATGAGCGTCAGGCCGCGTTGATTCTTCCTACGAACCATTCACAACTACTCCACGGTTACGG